>JAGOCV010000254.1 GCA_017998575.1 Burkholderiaceae bacterium | reverse complement strand
AACAACTGCGTGGCGCCCTTTGGCGGCAGCGACGCGCGGGTGATGACCAACCCGATCTGCATCGCCGTGCCCGGCCGCACGCCCTTGCTGCTGGACTTCGCGACCTCGGGCATCGCCCTGGGCAAGACGCGCGTGGCCTACAACAAGGCGGTGGACGTGGCACCGGGCCGGCTGATCGACCACCAGGGCCAGCCCACCAACAACCCCGCCGTGATGTGGGAGGAGCCCAAGGGCGCGCTGCTGCCCTTCGGCGAACACAAGGGCTGGGGCCTGTCGTTCCTGGCCGAGGTGCTGGGCGGTGTGCTCAGCGGCGGGCCCAACGCCAGCGAAGGGCCGGGCAGCCAGCGCGGCCTGGTCAACGGCCTGTTCTCCATCGTGATGGAGCCGGGCCGCCTGATCGACACCGGCTGGTTCGACGACACCGTGGCGCGCGTGACCGCGCATGTGAAGGCCTCGCCCGCGGCCGACCCGCAGGCGCCGGTGCGGGTGCCGGGCGAGCCCGAGCGGGACACGCGCGCGTTGCGCGCCGCGCAAGGCATTCCGGTGGACGCGACCACCTGGTCGCAGATCGTGGAGTGTGCGCGCGTGCTCGGTGTGCCGGCGCCGGATTTTCCTGCCGCCTAAGCGAGCATCTTGCCGGGGTTGAGCAGGCCTTCGGGATCAAAGGCCTGCTTGAGCGCGCGCATGAGGTGCAGGCCGTGCGCGCCAACCTCGCCTTCCAGGAAATTCACCTTGTGCAAACCCACCCCGTGTTCGCCGCTGCAGGTGCCGTCCATGGACTGCGCCAGGCGAACGATCTGCGCGTTCAGGCGCTCGGCTTCCTCGATCTCGTGCGGGGCATCCGGGTTCACCAGGATGGCGCAGTGGAAGTTGCCGTCGCCCACGTGGCCACCGATGCTCGCGGGCAGGGCCGAGGCGTCGAGCAGGGCGCGCGCACCGGCGATCGAATCGGCCAGGCGCGAGATCGGCACGCAGGTGTCGGTGAGCACGGCGCGGCAGCCGGGGCGCGACTGCAGGATGGCGAAGAACGCGGTGTGGCGCGCGTTCCAGAGCCGCGAGCGGTCTTCGGGGCGTTCGGCCCATTCAAAGTCCTGCCCGCCGTGATCGGCGGCGATGGCCTGCACCTGTTCGGCCTGTTCGCGCACGCCGGCTTCACTGCCGTGGAACTCGAAGAACAGCGAGTCGGCCTCGCGCAAGTTCGTCTTGCTGTAGGCGTTGATGGCGCGCAGGTTGGCCGCGTCGAGGTACTCGGCGCGCGCCAGCGGCACGCCGCACTGAATGGCCTCGATCACGGTGTCGATGGCCGCGCCCAGGCTGGGGAAGTTCACCACCGCCGCCGACATCGCGACCGGCACCGGGTGCAGTTTGACCGTGACTTCGGTGATCAGGCCCAGCGTGCCTTCGGAACCGATGAACACGCTCTTGAGGTCGTAGCCCGCAGCGGACTTGCGCGCGCGGCTGCTGGTGCGCAGCACCTGGCCGTCGGCGGTGACGGCGTTGAGCGCGAGCACGTTCTCGCGCATGGTGCCGTAGCGCACCGCCGCCGTGCCCGAGGCGCGCGTGGCGCACATGCCGCCAAGGGTGGCGTCGGCCCCCGGGTCGACCGCGAAGAACAGGCCGGTGGCCTTGAGCGCTTCGTTGAGCTGCTTGCGCGTCACGCCGGCCTGCACCGTGGCCGAGAGTTCCTCGGGCCGGATCGCGAGCACCTGGTTCATGCGCGAGAGGTCGAGCGAGAGCCCGCCACGCACCGCGATCAACTGGCCTTCGACCGAGGAACCCGCGCCAAAGGGAATGATGGGCACCGCATGGTCGCGGCACAGCGCGACGGCCTGCGCCACCTCGGCCTCGTCGATCGCGTGCAGCACGGCATCGGGGGGCGGCGCGTCGAAGCGCGATTCGTCGCGGCCGTGCTGCTCGCGCAGGGCGCGCGCGGTGGAGAAGCGGTCACCGAAACGCTCGGCCATGGCGGCCTGGAACTCGGCGGGCAGGTTCATGGTGTCTCCTTCTGATGCCTTTTCTGACGCTTTGGCATGCTACGGCGCGCCTCGCGGCCTTGAATGTCAAACCCTATACTTTCTGCTTCTCCCGAATGTCCGTGCAAAGGTCTCGCATGCCCGATTCCGAACGATCGTTGTGGATCGCCAAGCTCTCGCGCGATCCGTGGTTCGCGAGCCTGCGGCCCGAGATGGTCGACCAGATGCTTTCGCTGGCGGTGGAGCGCCGCTACCGGCCCGGGCAGGTGGTCTACAGCATCAACGCGCCGCCCTCGGGCATGTTCGGCGTGCTCAGCGGCAACGTGCGGCTCTCGGAGTACACGCGCGACGGCAAGCTGATCCTGGCCGGGGCCTTCAGCGCGGGCGTGTGGTTCGGCGTCATCTCCGAGTTCGACGGCCAGCCCCGGCCGCACACGGCCACGGCGGTGCAGCACTCGCGCGTGCTGCACCTCTCCAGCGCGGCGGTGCGCGAGCTCATGGCGAGCGACTGGCGCAACTGCTTCGACCTCGGCCGTTGCGTGGCCGCGCTGTACCGGCGCACGCTGCACAGCCTGTCCAACCTGCGCACCTTCGACTACCCGGCGCGCGTGGCGCAGTCGCTGCTGGCGATGTCGGACTACGAGATCGTCATCCGCAGCAGCGACGCGGACCCGCGCGTCACGCAGGACGACCTGGCCGCCGCCGTGGGTGTGACGCGCCAGACCATCCACAAGCTGCTGACCGAGTGGGAAGCGCAGGGCATCATCGAACGTGGCTACGGCCGCATCCGGCTCATCAACCAGCGCGCGCTCTCCCGCATCGCCGCCTCGTCCGAGTGAGCCGCTTCATTCGTAAACCGGGATGGCGATCGAGTCGAGCTTCTGCTCGATGACATCCTTGTCCAGCTTCCGGTCCTCCACGTGCCAGTAGGTCACGGACTGCGGCCACAGCACCACCACCACGACCACCACCAGCTGCAGCAGGATCCAGGGGATGGCGCCGAGGTAGATGTCCGAGCTTTTCACCGACGGCGGTGCGATGCCGCGGATGTAGTACAGCGCGACACCGAAGGGCGGGTGCATGAAGCTGGTCTGCATCACCACGCACACCAGCACGCCGAACCACACCATGTCGATGCCCAGGGCCTTGGCCGCGGGCGCCAGCAGCGGAATCAGGATGAAGGCGATCTCGAAGAAATCGAGAAAGAACGCGAGCACGAAGATGAAGGCCGCGACGAACAGCAGGAAGCCGGTCTGGCCGCCCGGCAGGCTGGTGAGCAGGTGCTCGACCCAGTGGCCGCCGTCCATGCCGTGGAACACCAGCGTGAAGATGGTCGAGCCCATGAGGATGAAGATCACCATGGTGGTCACGCTCACGGTGCTCTGGCAGGCGCTCCAGAGGGTGGCCAGCGTGAGGCGGCGGTTGAGGGCCGCCAGCAGCATCGCGCCCACGGCGCCCATGGCACCGGATTCGGTGGGCGTGGCCCAGCCGGCCAGGATGGTGCCCAACACCAGGAACATCAGGCCCGCGGCGGGCAGCATGCCCAGCAGCACCTGGCGGATGAGCTTCCATTTCGGGCCGCTGCGCACCTCGGCGGGCAGCGGCGGCATGTGATTCGGCCGGAAGATCGCGACCGCCAGGATGAACAGCAGGAAGACCGCGATCTGCAGGACGGACGGACCGATCGCCCCCAGGTACATGTCGCCCACCGAGCGGCCGAGCTGGTCGGCCAGCACGATCAGCACCAGCGAAGGCGGCACCAGCTGGGTGATGGTGCCCGACGCCGCGATCACCCCGGTGGCCAATCGCATGTTGTAGCCGTAGCGCATCATCACCGGCAGCGAGATCACGCCCATGGCCACCACCGAAGCGGCCACCGTACCGGTGATGGCGCCCAGCACCGCGCCCACGAGCACCACCGCGAAGGCCACCCCCCCGGGCATGCCGCCGAAGAGCTTGCCGACGCCTTCGAGCAGGTCCTCGGCCAGCCGGCAACGCTCCAGCACCGCCCCCATCATGGTGAAGAATGGGATCGACAGCAGCAGATCGTTGGTGACGATGGCGTGGAAGCGCAGCGGCAGGGCGTGCAGGAAGCCGACATCGAACTGGCCCATCCACACGCCAATGGCACCGAACATCAGGCCGATCGCCGCGAGCGAGAACGCCACGGGAAAACCGATCAGCAGGAAGACCACCATCACCGCGAACATCAGCGGTGGCATGAATCCGAACTCAAACATGGCGACCGTTCATTGCTGGGGTTTTTCGTAGTGCAGATCGAGCTGGTAGTCGCCTCTCAGGCTGGCCACGCGCTTGATCAGCTCGGACACGCCTTGCAGCGTGAGCAGGGCGAAGCCGATCGGCAAGGTGACCTTGGTCGGCCAGATCGGCAGGCCGCCCGCGTTGGGTGAAACCTCCGCACTGAGGTAGGAGACCAGGAACTGGTCCCAGGTCATCCAGCCCATCACCACGGACACCGGCAGCAGGAAGCACAGCAGGCCGAAGATGTCGATCAGCAGGCGCGTGCGTTCGCTGCGCGCGCCGTAGAAGATGTCGATGCGGATGTGCTCGTTGAGCCGCAAGGCACGCGCGCCGCCCAGGTAGACGACCGCACCGAACAGGACGGCCTGCACCTCGATCCAGGCGTTGGAAGCGAGGTTCAGGCCGTAGCGCACGGTGGCGGTGCCCGCGCTGGCCAGCACCGCCATCAGCACGAGCACGCTGGCCAGGCGGCCAGCCCACTCGCCGATGCGGTCGATGCCGCGGCTCAAGGCCAGGAAAAATTGCAGCATCGGTCGTGCACGCTCAGCGCTTGACGCGCACCGACTCGGCCTGCACGAAGTTGTCGTACGAGGACTCGGCCACGCGGAACCACAGCAGCGCGTCCGCGCGGAACGCCAGGTAGTGGTCCAGCACCTTCTTGAAGTTGGCGTTCTTGGATGCCAGCTCGTCCAGGTGCTCGAAGGTGGCCTTGTAGCCGGCGCTCATCACCTCGCGCGGGAAGGCCTTGACCTCCACGCCCAGCGCGATCAGGCGGCGCAGCGCCGCGGCGTTCTTGGCGTCGAAGTAGTTGACGATCACCTGCTCCTGTTCGCGCGCCACCGCCTGCACGGCGACCTTGTAGCGCTCGGGCAGCTCGGCCCACTTCTGCTGGTTGATGAAGTGGCCGATCTGCACGCTGCCTTCCCACCAACCGGGGTAGTAGTAGTACTTGGCCACCTTGTGCAGGCCCAGGGCCTCGTCGTCCACCGGTGTGGTGTATTCCACCGCGTCGATCACGCCCCGTTCGAGCGCCGCGTACACGTCGCTCGCGGGCAACTGCTGGGGCGTGACGCCCAGGCGCTGCAGGATCTGGCCGCCCATGCCGGAGATGCGCATCTTCAGGCCGTCCAGGTCCTTGATGGTCTTGATCTCCTTGCGGTACCAGCCCCCCATCTGGGCGCCGGTCAGGCCCATCGGGATGTAGTTCACGCCGTAGCCCGCGTGGAACTGGTTGATCAGCTCGAGACCGCCGCCGGTGTACATCCAGGCTTGGTGCTGGCGTGTGTTCAGACCGAAGGGGATCGCGGTGCCGAAGGCGAAGGTCGGGTCCTTGCCGTAGTAGAAGTAGGTCGCCGTGAGGCCTGCCTCCACAGCGCCGCTCTGCACCGCGTCGAGCACCGCCAGCGGCGCGACGATCTCGCCCGGGCCGTAGAGCTGGATCTGGAACTTGCCGTCGGTGAGTTCCCCCACACGGCGGGCGAAGGCCTGCACCGCCGGGTAGGAAGAGGGCAGCGTCTTCGGGAAACTCGACACCCAGCGCCATTTGACGCTCGGGTTCTGCTGCGCGATGGCAGGCGCACCCATGACGGCGCCAGCAGCGCCCACGCCGGCGGTTACCGCGAACTTTCTACGGTCCATTTTTGTCTCCTGTGGTGGTGTGCCGCGCCTTGTCGCCGCGCGGCGGGGCGAAGGATCAGACGACCGGGCAGCTGCCGCCGTCGACGTTGATCGCGATACCGGTGAGGTAGCCCGCGCCTTCGGTGCCC
>JAGOCV010000253.1 GCA_017998575.1 Burkholderiaceae bacterium | reverse complement strand
CCATGGGGCGCACGGATATGGACCGCTACGCCTACGGGCTCAAGCGCTGCCGCAACGCCTACCCGGTGAAGCATGGCGGCGTGCGGCGCCGGCCAGGGTTGCGCTACATCGCGGCGGCGCTGTCGGCTACAGCTGGCGCCAGCGTGCTGGTGGCCTTCAACGAGGGAAGCACCTCAGCCTGGATGCTGGAGTTCGGGAACCTGCAGGTGCGCGTGCGCGACTCGGCCGGCGCTGTCGTCACGACCTTGGCCAGCCCGTATTCGTCGTCGGACCTGGCGCAGCTGGACTGGGCACAGAGCGATTCCACGCTGTGGCTGTTCCACCCATCGCACCCGGTGCAGCGCCTTCAGCGTCTTGGGGCGAGCACCTGGGTTTTGAGCCCCGCGCCGTTCACGCAGCAGCCATTCGATGAGGTCGGGTTCAAGCCGGCAGCGTCGGCCACGCTAAGCGATGCCACGGTGGGCGTGGGGCGCACCTTGACCGCCTCGGGCGCCACGTTCCTGGCGGCGGATGTCGGGCGTGGCGTCATCTTCGACGCGGGCCTGGCCGTCATCACCGGGTACACCAGCACCACGGTGGTGACGGTGGAGATCACGCGGGCCTTCGCCAGCACCTCGCTGACGGCCGGGCAATGGACGGTGGACAGCAGCCCGCAGACAACGTGCACGCCGAGCGCCAAAGACCCGGTGGGCACCATCATCACGCTGACCCTGGGCGCGGCTGGCTGGCGTGCGGACAACGTGGGCGCCATCGTGCGCATCAATGCCGGGCTGTGCCGCATCACGGGCTACACCAGCACCACCGTGGTGAATGCGCGCATCCTGCGCGAGCTGAGCGCCACGGTGGCGGCGCCGGCCCTGAGTTGGAGCTTGGAGCCGGTGGTCTGGTCGGCGGCCTACGGCTACCCGCGCACCGGCACCATCTACCAGCAGCGCCTGATCGTGGCCGGGAACACCCTCAAGCCCCGCACCGTGTGGGGCTCGCGCATCGGCGAGCTGCTGGACTTCGAGCGCTGGACGGACGACAGCGACAGCTTCGCCTTCACCATCGACAGCGACGACAGCACGGCCATCGTGTACTTGACGGGCGCGCAGGAGTTGGCGGTTCTCACGCAGTCCGGCGAGAACAGCATGCGCGGCGGGGTGGAGAAGCCCATCACGCCCACGAACGTGCGCATCAAGCTGGAGAGCACCCACGGCTGCGCGCAGGTGCGCCCGCTGCAGATCAACCGTGAGGCCATCTTTGTGCAGCGCGCCGGCCGCAAGGTGCGGGCCTTCGGCTACCGCTACGACTTCGACGGGTTCAGCGCGCCGGACGTGACGGCGCTCAGCGAGCACCTGACGGCTGGCGGCATCGTGTCGATGGCCTACGCGCAGGAGCCCGACAGCTTGGTTTGGGCTGTGCGCGGTGACGGGGCCCTGCTGAGCTGCACCATTGACCGCGACCAGCAGCCCAGCGTGCTGGCCTGGGCGTTGCACGAAACCGATGGCGTGGTGGAGTGCGTGGCCACCATGCCGACCAGCGACAGCGAGCAGGTGTGGGTGATCGTGCGCCGCACGGTGGACGGCGCGACGGTGCGTTACCTGGAGCGGCTGGAGGAGGACTGGGAGCCGTGGCCGACCAGCTACGTGCCGCCAGAAGGCATCGAGGCCCCGAACTTCGGATTCACGGTGGACTGCGGCATCGCCTTCGACGGCGCCGCCACGGACACCTTTGCTGTGCCGCACCTGGTGGGCAAGACGGCGGCCATCCTGGCGGACGGCGCCAAGATGACGCCGCAGACCGTGCCCGCCGATGGCAACGTGGTGTTGCCCCGGGACGCCGAGCGCGTGCTGATCGGCTTGCCGTTCGAGTCGCGCATCACGCTGCTGACGCCCGAGGTTCAGGGTGCTATGGGCAGCGCCCAGGGGCAGGCGGCGCGCACGGGTCAGTTCTACCTGCGGCTGCTGGATTCCCTGCCTGGTTCGGTGCAGAACAACCAGGGCAACGAGCAAGAACTTCCCACGCGGCGCTTCGGCCCTGACGTGCTGGACGCCCCGCCGTTCCCGTTCACGGGTCTGGTGCGCGTCACGCTGCAGGGGTGGGAGCGCGGCGACAGCGAGATCAGCATCATTCAGTCGGACCCATTCCCGCTGCACCTGTTGGCCGCAATCCGCACGCACTCGGTAGGGGGTGGCTGATGCTGACCATTGAACCGGCCACGCAAGCGCACCGCGCGGAGTTGTCCTGGCGCCTGTGTCCCGAGGACGCAGCCGAGCTCGACGCCGCGGGCCTGACCCTGCACTGCATCGACGGCGTGCCGGCGCAGGCCTTGACCATGGATGGCCGGCTGGTGTGCCTGTTCGGCGTCAACGAGCCTGAGCACGGCCCGGCCATTCCATGGATGCTGTGCACGACGCTGATTGCCGAGGTGCCGCGCCGGGCCATGGCCATGGTGTCGGCGGGTGTGGTCGATGGCTGGCGCCGGCAGTACGGCGAGCTGGCCAACCTAGTGCACCGCGAGCACCGCCGCGCGCTGCGCTTCCTGCGCTTCCTGGGATTCACCATCCACCCGCGACCGCTAGGGCCGGGAGGCGCCTTCTACCTGTTCACTTGGAGGGCCAGCAATGTGTAACCCCGCCGCGCTCATGATCGCCGGCACCGGCCTGCAGATCGGCAGCCAGATCAGCGCCGGCCGCACGGCGGAGGCCAATGCCCGGCTGGAAGCGGCCGACATGGACTATCAGGCGGCCATGGAGCGCGACAACGCTGCGCTGATGGCCCGGACCTACCGCCGCGAGGGGCGCGCGGTGCGCGGCCAGCTGCTGGCGGCCGTGGCGGCAAGCGGTGTCAAGATCGGCGAGGGCAGCGCGCTGGACGCCGAACGCGAGGTGATGACCGACAGCGAGACAGACGCCGAGCTGGCCATCCTGCGCGGTGAGCAGACCGGCCGCCAGCTCAATGCTCGAGCGCAGATCACACGCATCGCCGGACGGCAAGCGCGCCGCGCCGCCAACCTGCAGGCCTTCGGCACGCTGCTGAGTGCGGGCGCGCAAGGCATGAAGGCATCGGGCTGGCGGGCCAACGGCCCGGGCTGGAGCAACCAGCAGGCTCCGGCCCCGGTGATCGACAAGAGCACGAGGAGCTACTGAGATGGCCACCATTCCCCGCACGCAGCCGCGCGCCATCCAGGGGCGCGCCGTGCCCATCGGTGCGCAGCTCAGTACCGCGCCCGCTCAAGCCTTGGCCGGCATCGGCTCGATCTTGCGCGACACAGGCGCCGACCTGATGGCGCAGGAG
The DNA here is from genome assembly GCA_017998575.1 of Burkholderiaceae bacterium. The sequence goes on along the minus strand of JAGOCV010000253.1, from coordinate 2,723 downwards.
ACGCGGCAGCGACTGGCCGAGTTCGAGCATCAGCAGCAGGTGCAAGAGGCCGCAGCGAAACAGCAGGACATGCTGCAGCTTCAGGGTACGCAGCAGCGCCTGCGCGAGCTGCACGACGAGATCGGCGAGCAGGTGAACAGCGGCGCCATCCCGGCTGCCGAGGCGGAGAAGGTGTGGCGAGACCGATCCGGCAAGCTGACCGGCGAAGGCCTGGCCGCCGTGCGCGAGGGCTACCGCACCAGCGCGCAGTCCCAGCTTGTGCAACTCGACGGCACGCTGTCCCGCAGCCTGGGCCGCACGGTTGTCAAGCGGCAGCAGGGCGAGATCGGCGCTGGCATCACGCAGAGTCTGGAGCAGTGGCAGCGCGACTACTTGGCCGAGCCGGGCAAGGGCGCCGCCATCCAGGCCAAGGTGCTGGAGTCGCTGCAGACCCTCGGGCCGACGGCGGGCTGGGCACCCGAGAAGATCGCGGCCACGGGCCAGCTGTGGAAGGAACGCACGCAGTACACGCAGGCGCACACGGCACTGAGCGCGGGGCGCTACGACCCGGCCGCGCTGAAAGAGGCCGAGAAGCTGGTGGCCTCGCTGCCCGACCTGGACCCGCAGCGCCGCAGCGAACTGCTGGACCGGGCGCAGGTGTACCGGCTGCAGCACCAGCAGCAGTCCGAACTGCGCGCCGCCCGCGCCGAGCGAGAGAACGAGCGCCGGCTGAAGCACGCCGAAGCGGAGTTCCAGACCTTCCAGGCCCTGGCCGACAAGGGCACGGTGCTGGACCCGGCCTATCTGGAGCGCGTGCAGCGGGCGACGGCCGGCACGCCCTACCAGCAGGGCATCGTGCGCCTGGCGCAGCAAGCGGTGCAGACCGGAGGCCTGGCCGCGCAGCCGGTGGAGCGCCAGCGCGCGGCGCTGCAGGCCCTGGATGCCGAGATTGCCACGCGCGGCCGCACCCCAGAACTGGACGCCCGGCGCGATCAGGTGCGCAAGGTGCTGGCCGGCGCCGAGTCCGACATCAAGGCCGACCCGCTGACGGCTGCAAACGAGCGCGGCGTCGTGGCGCGCATCGAGCCCCTGAACCTGCAGGGCGGCCTGCCTGGCATCGCGCATCAGCTGCAGCAGCGCAGTCTGCTGGCCGACACGGCGGCGACCTGGGCCGGACGGCCTGTGTCTCCCCTGACCAGCACCGAGGCGCAGACCGTAGCGCAGCTGCTCAGCAGCATGCCCGCCGACCAGAAGGCGACCGGGCTGCAACTGCTGGCCAGCCAGATGACGCCACAGCAGGCGCAGGCGCTGGCGATGCAGATCGACGGCAAGGACCGCGCCCTGGGCCTGGCCCTGGCCTACGGCGCCGCGCGAACGACCGAGGGGCGGCCGACCAGCGAACTGATCTTGAAGGGCCAGGAAGCGCTGAAGGCGAAGACCATCAAGATGGACGACTCCGCCGAGATCGGCCTGACCGCGAGCCTTGACGCCGAGCTGCGTGGGGCCATCACGAACCCGCAGCAACTGGAGATGGCGCGCGACGCAGCAAAGCTGATCTGGGCGGGCTACTCGGCCGACAGCGGCCGGCGCATGAGCATCCCAGGCGCCGTGCGCTTGGCCGTGGGCGGCGACATCGTGCAGCGCAACGGCTCGAAGGTCATCATCCCGGCCGGCGTGACCGAAGACGCTTTCGAGCAGCACCTGGAGAAATACCCCGCGCAGGCCCTGCAGTCGCAACTGCCTGACGGGAAGGTGTACGTGCGCGGCCAGCCTGTGGAGGCGGCCGAATTCCTGGCCAGCCTGCCCACGGCGCCGCTGCGCACCGTTGGCCGTGGCCGCTACGCGGTGCTGGCCGGCGGCGCGGTGGCGACCAACGCCCAGGGCCGGCCGATCATGGTGGAGGCGCCCGGTGCTCGATGACCTGTTCCTGAACGACAACCTGCGCACGCTGCAGGACGCGGCGATGCGTCCGCCGCCTGTGCCCAAGCAGGCGGCCGGTTTCAGCGCCTGGCGCACGGCCACGGCCCTGCCGCGCGGTGTGGTGGCCGGCGGTGTGCAGGCTGGCAGCGGCATGGCCGACGTGCTGGGCGCCTTCGGTGAGACGCTGGGCGCTACGGGCACGGCCAGCAGCCGGGGCATGTTCAGCGTGCCGACCGCCGAGGAGCGGCAGCAGGCCGATGCTGCGGCGAAGAAGCTGCGCGAGCAGGGCGCCAGCTTCGACCTGGGCGACCCGGGCCGGCGCTTCGCCGACGAGTTCAAGCCCGACCCCGAGACGGCACACACGGCTGAGCGCTTGGTGTTCGACTTCGCGCGGGTGGCATCCAAGGCGGTGGGCTACGTGGCCACGACGGGCGGCCTGCCCGGCGCGCTGATGACTGGCGCTGACGAGGGCCTGACCGTTGCCGACGAGTTGAAACAGCAGGGCGTCGATCTGGCCACCCGCGCCAAGGTGGGCGCGGTGGTGGGCGGCGTGACCGCGCTGGGTGTGGGCCTGCCGATGGCCGGCAACACGCTGGCGCAGACCGCAGGGCTGGTGGCGCTGGGCGGCCCGGTGTCGTTCATGGCGCAGCAGCAGGCGGTGCGCTCGATCTTGGAAGCTGCGGACTACACCAAGCTGGCCGAGCAGTACGACCCGCTGGACCCGGTAGGGCTGGCGGTGTCGACGCTGATCCCGGTGGGCTTCGGAGCCTGGGGGCTGCGAGCTGCGAAGGCACGGCAGGCCAAGGATGCCGCGGCGGCCGAAG
>JAGOCV010000009.1 GCA_017998575.1 Burkholderiaceae bacterium | reverse complement strand
GCTCGATGCCGTGGCCTGCGTACTTGACGCTGTAGGGCGAGAGCGGCGGTAGCTCCAGGTCGCGCACCTTGCCCTGGATGTCGAGCGCCAGCGGCTGGGCCAGAGGATTGAGCCGGCCGGTGACTTCGAGCGTGGCCGTGCTTTCGGCGCGGCCGCGAAGTTCCAGCGCCGCCATCTGCGGCTGGCCGTCCACAGCCACCGAAGAAAACGCCTCCAGCCGGCCCGACAGCTCACTCAGGTCGGCCGAGTAGTTCGGGCGCACGAAACGGTCGGAGAACAGCACGCGCCCGCCGCTGAGCACGATGGGGCCGAAGTTGATCACGGCCGGGGGCTTGCCGTCGCCCGAGGCGGCAGCCGCCGGCGCGGACGCCGCTCCAGCAGGAGCCGGCGCACCTTGCACCATCGGCTGGGCTGACGCCTGCGATGGGGCCGGCCCGTCCTGCTGGCGCACGAGGTCCTGCAGGTTGATGCGCCCGGTTTCACTGATGCTGACGCTGGCGTAGAAGTCGGCCAGCGCGGTTTCACTCACGTCCACGCGCGTCGGCTTGCCGGGGGCCATGTCCACGGCAAGCCCGCGCAGCGCGAGGGCGCGCCAGTTGAGCAGTTCCTGTCCGACACCCAGCGGCGAAGCCGCCGGCACGGTGCGTGCCGCCGCCGCGCCTGCCGAAGGCGCGGCTTCTGCCTGGGCACGGGCACGCGCGGTGTTCGCGCGCAAGTCCGCGATCGACATGTCGCCGTTCACCTGCACCAGCGGCCCGGCGCTCTGGCTGGCGAACCGGACCCGGCCACGGAAGCCGGCCTGTGCGCGCAGCAGTTCGATGTTGAGCACTTCCGACAGATAGGACGAGAACGGGTGAAGCGGAACCGATTCGGCAACCAGCTGTCCCTGCGCCCCCGGCTGGCCCGCCGGAGTGACGTTGCCCTCGAAATCGATGCGGCCGGCGCTGGTGCCGCTTTGCGCCGGAGCCAGCCGTGCCGATAACTGCAGCGGGAACGCCTTCGTGGCCGTGGGCGACACATTGCGCGCTCGCACCCGCAGGGCCGAGATGTCGAGCGCCACCGGTCTGCCTGGCCGAGCCCGGTCGACGAAGGACACGGCGCCGCCATCGAGTGCAAATTCGCCCAGGACCAGCGCCCAGGCCTTGCCGTCCGCAGGAGCAGGAGCAGGGTCAGCGGCCCCGGAACCGTCGCCGCGCAGCCAGCGGCGGGCGAGCCAGTCGCCCCCGTCACCGCGCTCCACGCGCACTTGCGGTTGCGTGATCGCCAGGCGCCCGCCGGCAACATGCCGTTGCGCGAGATCGATGCGGGTGTCGGCCACTTCGATCCGGCGCGCGCTGGCCAGCCGCTCGCGGCCCTGCGCAAGGCTCGTCCCCTCCAGCACCAGGGAACGCAGGTTCACCGCCAGCGCGGGCGCCTCCCATTCGAAGGCCATGTCGGCCGTGGCCGCCCCCGTCAGCGTGGGCACCAATACAGCATCCAGATAAGGCTTGAGCTGCGCCAGGGCGAAGCCGTTGACACGCACGTTGGCACGCGCAGACAGATCCGTGCCCTCTGCGTCGAAAGCCAGCTCACTGCCCGCCAGCCGGCCCGTGCCCGAGACCCGCGCCGGAGCTCGCAGCGGCCAGGCCACGGCCTGGGCCTTCAGCGAAAGATCTTCCAGCGCGATTTGCGCCGCCGGGCGCACGGCAGCGTCCGACCATTGCAGGCGCGCGCCGTCGACGGACGCCTCGGCCACTTCGAACTGCCAGGCACCGGCCGCGGCCGTGGCCCGGGCAGGGTCCGAAGCGGCTGCCGCTGGAGACGGGGCGGCTGCGTGCCCGGGCGCACCGCCCATGCTGGCCAGCCGCAGCCAGTCGATGCGGCCCTGCGTATCCCGGCGGGCCGACACCACGGGCGCGTCGAGCCGTACCGAAGCGAGCTTCACGATGCGCTCCAGCGGGCGCACGTCGGCCAGCCGCACGTCGAGTGCGTCGAACGACAGCCAGTCGGCATCGACCGAGTCGGATTTCCCTCGGGCTTCGGCCAGCCGCGCTCGCGACACCTTCACCTGGCCTTCCAGCTTCAGTGCGATGGGTTGCTGCTCGAAGGACAGCTTCAGATCGGCGTCGATCAAGGCAGCGTGGAGGCGCACGGGCAGCACGTCCGGGATGTAGCCAAGATAGGGCGAGACGTCGAGGCCGGCCAGGTGCAGCGTGGCCTCGGCCCTGCGCTTGTCGGCGAACGGCGTGGCTTCGGCGCCGGTGTCGAAGCGGCTGCCGTTGAGTTCGAACGCCAGGTGCGGCGCCACCTCGACGTCGCGCTGCGACGGCAGGTTGCTCAGGAACGGCACGCCCAGCGTGATCGCGCGCACCTCGTGCGTGCGGCCAACGGTGTCGTCCTGGAAGTCGATGCTGCCTTCGGTCAGCGCGATGTTGTAGAGCGCGAAGCGCACGTCCGAAGGCGGTGTGCTTTCTGCGGCATCGGGCTTCGTGAGCCTCGCCACGATGTCGTCGATGTCGTACCGGCCATCGCCCAGGTGATGCAGCGCGAGGCGTGGCGCCTCCACGCGCACGGCGTCGATGACCGGCGCCCAGCGCAGCAGCGACTGCAGCTCAGCATCTATATAAAGGCGCCGTACGGCCAACTGAGCGCGGCTGCCATCGGCCGAAGCGATGGACAGCCCCTGGACAGCGAGTTCGAGCGACCAGGGGCGGAAGTCGATGCGTTCGACCGTCACCTTGCGGCCCAGTTGCCCGCTGGCGAGCTTCTCGATCTGCGCTCGCGCGATGGGTGGCACGGCCAGCCACGCCACGAGCCATATCCCGAACAGGGTCGCCACCGCCCAGCCCGCGCGGCGCGTCCATTTCGACTGCCGCATCGCATTCCACCGCTGCTTGTTCGCCATCGCCCTGACCTCGCTCTGCCGCCGGCTGCGCCGGCGCCTGGCAGTATTGCATGGGCACGCCGCCCGTACCACGCGCGTGAGCGCTGATGAGCAAGCCGGCCAGCCGGCAGGAATGGAACCCCAAAAAGCAGAGAGCCCGGCAACCATGGGCCTTGAGCCGGGTTGCCGGGCTCGATGGCTGACGCAAAGGTCCATGCCATCGGGTTCGCAGCCGGGAAGGGAATGGTTCCCGCTGCGGGGCGCAAGAGATTGCGCCCGGTGGGTTGCCGGTATCTTCCCATTGCCCGCCCTCCTGGGAGAAGCACGGGATCCGCCGGCAGATGCCTGAAATGCTCAGGCACCGCCACCTTAATCGTCATGCCGGCAGATGGCAAAAACTGCTTTTCGATGGGGCCTGCGCAAGCGATTGATCTTTTGCAATCGCACATCGGGCACGCGCAGCCAATCCAACTCGCAAGCATAAAAACCAATTCTCTTATTCTTGACCAGACATTAGGCGCCTTCCTACAATTCGCCGTCCCCGTTCTTACGGACACTCGACCCCGCTGCCGACCCCGGCTCAATCGGTTCTGGCGCTGCCCCCAAACTTCATCCTCCCGGGCAGTGAGGACCGATAGCGACCAATCCAACGACGTGCCTTGCCCGTGGTGCCGCCCTGATCCAGGGTGCCTGCCCGGTCTTGGCCCGCGCCATGAAAGGAAGTGCTATGACAGCGTTAGGAAGAATGGCCCAGGCCCTGCGCACTTTCGCGTCGGATGTCACCGAAGGCTTCTTCGAAATCACGCACAACGGCTTCGCCCTGCTGGGGCTGGCCGTCGCCTTTGCCCTGATCACGCTCGTGGCCCGCCCCGAGCTGCGCCAGGCAGGCGAAGAGCGGCTGATGGGCTGGCTGCAGGCCCGCCACATCGCCGCACTGGGCCTGCAGCCCGAACCCACGGCCGTCGAGCGCGCGACTGCCGCGCATCTTGCCGGCCTGCCCGACCAACAGGCGGCAGTGGCCACCTGGCTCAGCCGCAAGTACCGGGTGGCGCCGGAGCCGCTGGCCGTTCTTGTGGCCGAGGCCTACGACATCGGAGAGCGCACGCGCCTGGATCCGACGCTGATCCTGGCCATCATGGCCGTCGAGTCGAGCTTCAATCCATTCGCCCAGAGTTCGGTTGGCGCGCAGGGCCTGATGCAGGTGATGACCAAGGTCCACAGCGACAAGTACGAGAGCTTCGGCGGCACGCTGGCCGCGTTCGACCCGGTCGCCAACCTGCGGGTGGGTGTGAAGGTGCTGCAGGAATGCATCGCCCGCGCCGGCTCCGTCGAGGCCGGCCTGCGTTTCTATGTCGGCGCGGCCAACCTCGAGAGCGACGGTGGCTATGCCGGCAAGGTGCTGGCCGAACATGCGCGTCTGCGCCAGATTGCCGACGGCCGCCGCGTGCCGACGTTGCCCGTGGTGCCGCCCCCGGCCGCGATCCAGCCGCCGGTGATGCAGCCGGCGCATTCGATTCCCGTGGACGCCGTGGCACCGCCCAAGGCGCTGCCACCGGCCGCCGACAAGGTGGCCCTGCTGGCCACGTCCTGATCGCCGGGCCCGGCGCCGCCGTCGGCGCTCGCGTTCAACCCGCCGGGATCGGCAGGGCGCCCAGATCGCCCTTGAATTGCTGCAGCGAGAAGTAGGTGTGCACGTGCCGGACGCCCGGCAGGCGGTGCAGCCGCGTCTGCAGCAGCGCCGAATAGGCTTCCAGGTCACGCGCGACGACCACCAGCACGAAGTCTTCCGGCCCCGAGATTCCGTGGAACAACACGACTTCGGGGATCGCCATCACCGCCTGCTCGAAAGCCACCGAACTGCTGTCGTTCTGGTGATCGATGCCGACCATCACGAACGCCAGGACGCCATAGCCCAGCGCCTTGCGATCCAGACGTGCGTGGTAGCCCGCGATCGCGCCGCCTTCTTCCAGCCGCCTGACGCGCCGCCAGCTCGGCGACTGCGACAGGTGCGCCAGTTGCGCCAGCTCGCCCGAGGTGAGCCGTGCGTTGTCCTGCAGGGCGCCCAGCAGCTTGCGGTCCGTCGCGTCGATGTCCAGCCGCGGTTTTTGCATAAGTCTTTCCTCTACTCAGGGGCTGGCGTGAAAGTTATTCCTTTTTCTTGCCGACAGCAAATGAAGTGCAACGTGAAGTGGGGCCAGACATAGAATTTGGCCCGTTTTCATCGTTGCAGCGAGATTTCCTTCAATGTCCCTGACCGCCTCTCTCTTCCAGCACGTCCCGGCCTACGGTGGCGATCCCATCCTCTCGCTGATGGAAGACTTCCAGAAGGATCCGCGGCCGAACAAGGTGAGCCTGTCGATCGGGTTGTACTTCGACGAGGAAGGCCGCCTGCCGGTGCTGGAATCGGCCCGCCGTGCCGAATCGGCGCTGCTGTCGCAGATCGGCCCGCGCTCCTACCTGCCGATGGAAGGCGCCGCCGATTACCGCGCCGCCGTGCAGAAGCTGGTGTTCGGCGCCGAGCACCCTGCCCTTAAAGTCGGCCGCATCGCCACCATCCAGACGCTGGGCGGCTCGGGTGCGCTCAAGGTGGGCGCCGACTTCCTCAAGCGCTACTTCCCCAATGCCGAGGTGTGGGTGAGCGATCCCACGTGGGAAAACCACGTCGCGCTGTTCGAGGGCGCCGGCTTCAAGGTCCACACCTATCCGTACTACGACGCGGCCACGGGCGCCCTGCGCTTCGACGACCTCATCGCCAAATTCGAGACCCTGCCCGCCGGCAGCATCGTGCTGATGCACGCCAGCTGCCACAACCCCACGGGCGTCGACCTCACGCAGGACCAGTGGCGCGCCGTGCTGCCGGTGATCCAGAAGCGCGGCCTGATCCCGTTCGTCGACATGGCCTACCAGGGCTTCGGCGACGGCCTGGCCGACGATGCCTTCGCGCCGCGCGCCATGGCAGAGGCCGGCATCCAGTGCTTCATCGCGAATTCGTTTTCCAAGAACTTCTCGCTGTACGGCGAGCGGTGCGGCGGCCTGTCGGTGGTGTGCACCGACGCCGAAGCCGCCAGCACGGTGCTGGGCCAGCTCAAGGCCACGGTGCGCCGCAACTACTCCTCGCCGCCCACGCACGGCGCGCGCATCATCACGGCCGTGCTGCAATCGCCCGAGCTGTTCAAGCTGTGGGAGGACGAGCTGGCCCAGATGCGCGGCCGCATCAAGGCCATGCGTCAGGGCCTGTTCGACGTGCTGAATGCCCGATTCAAGGGCGAGCGCGATTTCAACTACTTCCTCACGCAACGGGGCATGTTCAGCTACACCGGGCTGTCCGAAGAACAGGTGGCGCGCCTGCTGAAGGAGCACGGCGTGTATCTGGTGCGTTCGGGTCGCATGTGCATGTCGGGCCTGTCGACGAAGAACGTCGAACGCGTGGCCGAGGCCGTCGCGGCGGTTCTCTGAACTGAAGTACAGGGCACGCTCATGAAGGAAGTCGTCGACGTCGGGCTGCCGCCGCTCAAGCAACCCTTTTCGTGGGCCGTGAAGTCGGCCGGCATGCTGTTCACCGCGCACGGCCCCGTGCGCACCGATGGCACGATCGATACCGGCACCATCGAAGAGCAGGCCCGCCTGACCTTCGCCAACCTGCGCCGCGCGGTGCAGGCGGCCGGCGGCGACATGCACGACGTGACGCAGGTGCTGATCTACATGACCGACGTGGCCGATATGCCGGCCATCGACGCGGTGTACCGCGAATTCTTCGAGGCGCCGTGGCCCAACCGCTCCAGTGCCGCCGTGGCGGGCCTCGTCGTGCCGGGCATGAAGATCGAGATCGTGGCCTACGCCATGATCCCCGCGGCCGCCTGACGCCCACGCCCCCGACGATGCCGGCCATGCGCGCCCCTGAACAACCCCTCTGGGACATCTCGCCGCCCGTGCATGCGGGCAGCCCGGTGTTCCCGGGCGACACGGCCTACAGCCAGCAGTGGGCCGCCACCATCGGCCCGGGTTGCCCGGTCAACGTGAGCGCCGTGACGATGTCGCCGCACGTCGGGGCGCATGCCGACGCGCCGCTGCATTACGACGCTCACGGCGCGAGCATCGGCGAGGTGCGGCTGGCGCCTTTCATCGGGCCCTGCCGCGTGATCCACGCCATCGCGCGCGGCCCGCTGGTGCTGTGGGAGCACATTGCGCATGCCGTCGACGATGCCTTGCCGCCGCGCGTGCTGGTGCGCACCTACGAGCGCATGCCCGCCGACCGCTGGGACGCCCGGCTGGCCGCCTACGCACCCGACGTCGTCGAGCGCCTGGCCGACCTCGGTGTGCTGCTCATCGGCATCGACACCGCCAGCATCGACCCCGCCGACAGCAAGACGCTGGACAGCCACCAGGTGATCCGCCGGCGCGGCCTGCGCGTGCTGGAGAACCTCGTGCTCGACGCCGTGGCCGAGGGCGACTACGAACTCATCGCCCTGCCGCTGAAACTCACCACGGCCGACGCCAGCCCCGTGCGAGCCGTGTTGCGCGCACTGCGCTGACGACCCGAGACTCCCTTCGCGTGCGGCCCGCTTCGTGCATGTGAAAGCCGCCGACACCACAGCGCCTGGAACTGCCCAATGAACGAAACCGAACGCATCGTCCACGAAGAAAAAGCCCAACTCGACTTCAGCCGGTCGATGAGCTACGGCGACTACCTGCATCTCGACGAGATCCTCAACGCGCAGCACCCGCTGTCGCCCGCGCACGACGAGATGCTGTTCATCGTGCAGCACCAGACCAGCGAACTCTGGATGAAGCTGATGCTGCACGAGCTGCGGGCCGCCATCCGCGCCATCGGCGCCGAGCAGTTGCCCGACGCCTTCAAGATGCTCGCGCGCGTCAGCCGCATCATGGAGCAGCTGGTGGGCGCGTGGACGGTGCTCTCCACCATGACGCCGCCCGAATACAGCGCGATGCGGCCCTACCTGGCCAATTCCAGCGGCTTCCAGAGCGCGCAATACCGCTGCATCGAGTTCGCCCTGGGCAACAAGAACGCCGCCATGCTCAAGCCGCACGCGCATCGGCCCGACCTGCTGGCGCAGGTGGACGCGGCGTGGCGATCGCCATCGCTGTACGACGAGGCCCTGCGCCTGCTGCAGCGCCGTGGCGTGCCCGTGCCGGCGGACTACCTCGAACGCGACTGGACGCAACCCTACGTGGCCAGCGACGCGGTCGAGGAAGCCTGGCTGACCGTCTACCGCGATCCGCATGCCTACTGGGACCTGTACCAGCTGGGCGAAAAGCTCACCGACATCGAGGACGCCTTCCGCCTCTGGCGCTTCCGCCACGTCACCACGGTGGAACGCGTGATCGGCTTCAAGCGCGGCACCGGCGGCACGGGCGGCGTGAGTTATCTGCGCAAGATGCTGGACGTGGTGCTGTTCCCCGAGATCTGGAAGCTGCGCACGGATCTGTGATCTGCTGCGCGCGGCGCGGCGGGGGCCGTTAGAGCCGGCCGCCGTACAGCCACGGCACGTCGAGGATGTGCCGACCCAGCAACCCCACCGAGAGGTCACGCCCCAACCGCATCGGCCCGGTGAGGTGGAAGATGCGGCCGTTGCGGCGCGAGCGGGCCTGCACGCGCGATGCGCGCGGCCAGCGCAGCCGGGCGTAGCGGGCCAGCACTTCCTCCACCTCCAGCTCACCGCACAGCGCGAGCGACTGGCCGAGCACGTAGGCATCCTCGATCGCCATGCCCGCGCCCTGCGCCAGGTAAGGGCGCATGGGATGCGCGGCATCGCCCAGCAGGGCAATGCGTCCCCGCACCATCTGCGCGGCCGAAGCCAGCGGCGCGCGATCGCACAGTACCCACAGGCCCCATGCCGGTGCGGCCTGCAGCAGATCCTGCAGCGGCGTGCAGACGGGACCCATGGCCGCGCGCAGGTCGGCCGCCACGGCCGCATGGTCCCATCCTTCGGTATCGCCGTCGAGTTCGCCGTGCACGAAAGCCACGAGGTTGAGCAGTTCGCCGCGCCGCACCGGATAGCTGATGACGTGCAGGCGCGGCCCGAGCCACGCCGTGACATCGTTCGAGCGCAGCACCGCCGGCAGCGCGGTCTGCGGTACCAGCGCGCGGTAAGCCAGGTGGCCGGTGGGCGTGGCCGGGCCGTCGTTCCAGGCCAGTTCGCGCACGCGGCTCCAGATGCCGTCGGCGCCCACCAGTGCATCGCCTTCGACCGGCTCGGCCTGCCCGGCCAGTTGCACCTGCACGCCGGTGCCCACGACGTCGAGTCCGCTCACGCGGGCGTCGATGTTCAGCGCCACGTCATCACGCAGCTGCACGGCCGCCAGCAGCAACGCATGGAGGTCCGCGCGATGGAGCGTGGCGTAGGGCGCGCCGTAGCGGTCGGCGATCTCGTGGCCCAGGCCCATGTGGCCGATGTCGTGACCCGTCAGGGCACTGCGCACGCGCAGGCGGCCGGGAAAGGCGGCCACGCGCTCCAGTGCAGGTGACAGACCCCATTCCGCCAGCAACCGCGTGACGTTCGGCCCGAGCTGCAGCCCGGCGCCGACTTCGCCAAACTCGCGGGCCTGTTCGAACACCCTCACCTGCCAGCCGGCGCGGGCCGACGCCAGCGCGGCCGCGAGGCCACCGATGCCGGCGCCCGCGATCAGCAGTTGCCGGGGATGACGTTGCGCATTCACCATGCGCGCGATTGTGCCGCCCTGCCCGGGCCCGGCGCGTTGCGCACCGTCAGGCCGTGGGGGATTTGGAATGGCGCGACACCGGCGCCGCGACCGTGGTCTCTTTCACCGGTGCGCTGCACGGCCCGCAACTCTCGCAGGCGCCGCAACCAGGATCACGCGCGATCACCGCCGCCAGTTGCGGCTGCCGGCCGCCCATACGCCCGGCGAGCGCTGCGCGCCAGCGTCGCGGCATCGCATACCAGGCGGCGTAGACCGCCGCGACGAGCACGATCACGGTGACGATCAATACCTGCATCTCAACCCCCTCCCAGTGCCAACGCGACGCGGTAGGTGACGAAGCTCGCCGCATAGGCCAGCCCGAAAAGGTAGGCCGCCATGAAGAGCGGGTACTTCCACGAATTGGTCTCGCGCCGCACGGTCGCGAGCGTGGACAGGCACTGCGGCGCGAACACGTACCAGGCCAGCAGCGACAGCGCCGTGGCCAGCGACCAGCCCTGCGCCAGCACCGGCATCAGCGCGCCGGCCGTGTCTTCGCCGGCGTTCGCCAGCGAGTACACGGTGCCCAGTGCGCCCACGGCCACCTCGCGCGCGGCCAGGCCGGGCACCAGCGCAATGGAAATCTGCCAGTTGAATCCGATGGGCGCGAACACGTACTGCAGCGCATGGCCCAGGCGGCCGGCCAGGCTGTATTCAATGGCCGGCCCGGTGGCGCCCGGTGGCGGCGCCGGAAACGACGACAGGAACCACAGCAGCACCATGAGCGCGAGGATGATGGTGCCCACGCGCTTCATGAAGATGCCCGCGCGCTCATACAGGCCCAGCGCGAGGTTGCGCAGCCCCGGCAGGCGCCAGCTGGGCAGTTCCATCAGCAACGGCGCAGGCGCGCTGCTGGCGCGGATGTGCTTGAACGCCCAGGCGACCGCCATCGCCGAGGCAATGCCCGCGCCATACAGGATGAACAGCACCAGGCCCTGCAGGCTGAACACGCCGCCCACGGTGCGTTCGGGAATGAAGGCGCCGATCAGCAGTGCATACACGGGCAGCCGCGCCGAACAGGTCATGAGAGGCGCCACCATGATGGTGACGAGCCGGTCACGCCAGTTCGAGATGGTGCGCGTGGCCATCACGCCCGGGATGGCGCAGGCGAAGCTCGACAGCAGCGGGATGAACGACCGGCCCGACAGGCCCACCATACCCATGGTGCGGTCCAGCAGGAACGCAGCACGCGGCAGGTAGCCCGAATCTTCCAGCGCGAGGATGAAGGCGAACAGGATCAGGATCTGAGGCAGGAACACCAGCACGCTGCCCGCACCGGCGATGAAGCCGTCCACCAGCAGACTGCGCAACACGCCCTGCGGCATGTGCTCCGACAGCAGCGCGCCCAGCGTTTCGAAGCCGCCCTTGATGGCGTCCATCGGCGCCGCTGCCCAGCTGAACACGGCCTGGAACATGAGAAACAGCACCGCCGCCAGAATCAGCGGCCCGGCCACCGGATGCAGTACCACGCGATCGAGCCGGTCGCCCAAAGTGGATGTGGCTGCCGGCAGGCGCACAGTCGTCTCCAGGATCCGGCGGACCTCGGATTGCGTGGCCATCACGCCGGCCACGTCGCCAGCCTGCCAGTCCGCGGAACGCGAAGGCATCGCCCGCCGGGCCGCGATATGGCTGTCGAGCGCCGCCAGCAGCGCATCAGCGCCGCCCTGGCGCACGCCCACCGTGTCGATCACCGGCAGGCCCAGCTCGCGCGACAGCACCTCGCGGTCGATCACGATGCCCTGTCGCTCGGCCATGTCGCTCATGTTGAGCGCCAGCAGCACGGGAACGCCCAGGCCGCGCGCTTCCAGCACCAGCCGCAGGTTGAGGCGCAGGTTGGTCGCGTCGGTCACGCACACCAGCAGGTCGGGCCGCGGCTCGCCCTCGCGCCGGCCCAGCACCACGTCGCGCGTGACGGCTTCGTCGGCCGACAGGGCGTTGAGACTGTAGGCGCCTGGCAGGTCGAGCACGCGCACGCTGTGGCCGGCAGGCGTGCGCAGGCTGCCTTCCTTGCGCTCCACCGTGACGCCGGCGTAATTGGCCACTTTCTGGCGGCTGCCGGTCAGCAGATTGAACAGCGCCGTCTTGCCGCAATTGGGATTGCCCAGCAACGCCAGGCGCACGGGCGCGGCGTTCATGCCATCGCCTCGGCGTCGGCACCCACCTGCACTTGCACCAGCGCCGCTTCGTGGCGGCGCAGCGCGAACGTGCTGCTTCCCACGCGCACGGCCAGCGGCTCGCCGCCGGGGAAGCCGCGCGCGATCACGCGCACCGGCTCGCCCGGCAGGAAGCCGATTTCCACCAGCCGCAGCACGAGTTCGCGCTCGTGGGCGTCAGTGGGCTCTCGTATCGAAACGACGGTCGCGGCCCGGTGCATCACCAGTCCGTCCAGCCCTGTCGTCGCGGGTGCATCTGTTGTTGTCGTCATCTTGGACACCGCAGTCTCTCGGGAAATGAGAATTGTTCCCGAAAACTCGACCGACAGTGGTAACAGCGGCCATACCCCTTGAGGGCAGTCAATGAAAGGCAGACAGAAAAAAGCGGCCCAGCGGGCCGCCTGTGCGCAGACGCGGCCAGCCGCCGGTCAGTCCGTCAGGAGCTGGCGCAGCACGAAGGGCAGGATGCCACCGTTGAGGTAGTAGTCCACCTCGATCGGCGTGTCGATGCGCAGCGTCACCACCACGATCTGCGTGCTGCCGTCGGCACGCGTGATGACGAGCTTGGCATCGCTTTGCGGCCTGAGTTCGCGATCCGGGATGACGTCGATGATCTCGTTACCCGACAGGCCCAGCGACTGCCACGAATCGCTGCCCTTGAACTGCAGCGGCAGCACGCCCATGCCCACCAGGTTGGAGCGGTGGATGCGCTCGAAGCTGCGCGCCACGACGGCCTTGATGCCCAGCAACTGCGTGCCCTTGGCAGCCCAGTCGCGGCTCGAACCGGTGCCGTATTCCTCGCCCGCGAAGATCACGGTGGGTGTGCCGGAGGCGATGTACTTCATCGCCGCGTCGTAGATGAACATCTTCTGGCCGCCCGGCTGGAACAGCGTGACGCCGCCCTCTTCGCGCGATCCGTCGGCACCGGCGGGGATCATCAGGTTCTTGATGCGCACGTTGGCGAAGGTGCCGCGCATCATCACGTCGTGGTTGCCGCGGCGCGCGCCGTAGCTGTTGAAGTCGGCCTTCATCACACCGTTGGCCAGCAGCCACTGGCCCGCAGGCGAGCTTTCCTTGATGGAGCCGGCCGGCGAGATGTGGTCGGTCGTGATGGAGTCGCCGAACAGCGCCATCACGCGTGCGCCGGTCACGGACACCGCGTTGGCCTCGCCCTGGGCCGTCTTTACCTGGCCGGGGTGCATCGAGCGCTCCAGCGTAAAGTCCCTGAAAAACGGCGGCTCGGCGATGTAGGTGCTGGCAGGCCAGTTGTAGGTCTGGCCGGTGACGCCCTTGACCTTCTCCCACAGCTTGCCCGGCTCGCTCTTGACCATGCCGTAGTTCTTGCGGAAGGCCTTGCCGTTCATGGCGAACTTCAGCAGCGCGTGGATTTCGTCGCTGGTGGGCCAGATGTCACCCAGGTACACATCCTTGCCGCCCTTGCCCTGGCCGACCGGCTCGGTCATCAGATCCTTGAGCACGGTGCCGGCGATGGCGTAGGCCACCACCAGCGGCGGGCTGGCCAGGAAGTTGGCCTTGAGGTTGGGATGGATGCGCGCTTCGAAATTGCGGTTGCCCGAGAGCACGGCCGCGCAGACGAGGTCGTTCTTGGTGATGGCCTCGTTGAGCTCGGGCGTGAGGTCGCCCGCGTTGCCGATGCAGGTGGTGCAGCCGTAGCCCGCCAGCGCGAAGCCCAGCTTTTCCAGGTAGGGCATCAGGCCGGTTTCGGTGAGGTACTCGGTGACGATGCGTGAGCCGGGGGCGAGCGAGGTCTTGATGTGCGGCTTGACTTTGAGGCCCGCTTCGACCGCCTTCTTGGCCAGCAGGCCGGCGGCCAGCAGCACGCTGGGATTGGACGTGTTGGTGCAACTGGTGATGGCGGCGATCAGCACGTCGCCGTTGCCGATGCTCACCTGCGGCGCAGCGGGCACCGCTGCCTTGGCCGTGGCGTCCACATGGGCGGCTTCCAGCGTGGGCTTGTTGCCTTCCATCTCGGCCACGAAGCGCGGCGCGGCCGGCGCGGTGGGCGGGTTGGCCGGCACCTTGTCCAGCGGCGTCTCGCCATGGCGGCCCACCAGATGGCGCGTGAGCAAGGTACCTGCGGGCTGGTTGAAGCCGTTCTCGGCCGCCGGCTTGCTGAACAGCGAGGCGAACTGCGACTTCACGTTGCCCAGCTCGATGCGGTCCTGCGGGCGCTTGGGGCCGGCCAGGCTGGGCGTGACGTCGCCAAGGTCGAGGCGCACGATCTGCGAGTAGTCGATCTCACCGGCGCGCGGCACGCCGAACAGGCCCTGCGCGCGGAAGTAGGCCTCGAAGGCCTCGATCTCGGCGGCGGTGCGGCCCGTGCCCCTGAAGTAGTCGATGGTCTTCTCGTCGACCGGAAAGAAGCCCATGGTCGCGCCGTACTCGGGCGCCATGTTGCCGATGGTGGCGCGGTCGGGCAGCGCCAGCGTGCGTGTGCCCTCGCCGAAGAACTCGACGAACTTGCCCACCACCTTGTGCTTTCGCAGGATCTCGGTCACGGTGAGCACCAGGTCGGTGGCCGTCACGCCCTCGCGCAGCTTGCCCGTGAGCTCGAAGCCCACCACGTCGGGCGTGAGGAAGTAGACCGGCTGGCCGAGCATGGCCGCCTCGGCCTCGATGCCGCCGCAGCCCCAGGCCACCACGCCGATACCGTTGATCATGGTGGTGTGGCTGTCGGTACCTACCAGCGAGTCGGGATAGTGCACGCCATCGGCCGTTTTGTGGACGCCGCGCGCGAGGTACTCGAGGTTCACCTGGTGGACGATGCCGAAGCCGGGCGGCACGACGCCAAAGGTGTCGAAGGCCTGCATGCCCCACTTCATGAATTCGTAGCGCTCGCGGTTGCGCTGGAACTCGAGCTTCATGTTGAGGTCGAGCGAATTCTTCTTGCCGTAGTAGTCGACCATCACCGAGTGGTCGACCACCAGGTCCACCGGAACCAGCGGCTCGATGCGCTTGGGATTCTTGCCCAGCTTCTGGGCCACGCTGCGCATGGCGGCCAGGTCGGCCAGCAACGGCACGCCGGTGAAATCCTGCAGCACCACGCGGGCCACCACGAAGGGAATCTCGTCGACACGCTCGGCGTTGGGCTTCCAGTGCGCGAGCTGCTTGACATGCTCGGCCGTCACCTTCTTGCCGTCGCAGTTGCGCAGCACCGACTCGAGCACGATGCGGATGGACACCGGCAGCCGGGACACGGACGGGAGAGTCTTCGCCAGTTCCGGCAGCGAGAAGAACTTGCCGCTCTTGCCGGAGGCCGTCTTGAACGACTTGAGGGTGGAGGCGAAGGCGTGGGGTTGTTGTCGTGGCATCACATGACTCCAGAATGAGGCGGGAGAGGCTTCATTCTGGCAGCGTTCATGCGAGCCCGGCGTGACGGCCGGTAATACCGCTCAGGCCATCCGGGCCGATGCCGCACGGCGCGGGCAGCGCAGGCCGATCATCCATTGAAGCTCGGCCAGCACGGCCACCGCGACCGCCTGCCCCAGCAGCCAGGCCATGCCCAGCGCGGTGGGCTCGACCCACGGGCCGAAGGCCAGCAGCAGGCAGCCCGCCACCCAGGCCCAGTTGTCGATCATGAGCAGCGCCAGCAGGCCGCGCGGCTGACCGCTGCGCACGGCGAGCCAGCCCGCCAGCGCCACGTAGGCCAGCAGCACGAGCGCCGAACCCTGCAGCAGCGCCACGGGCAGGCCCAGCCAGACCGACAGCGGGTCGGCCAGCGTCCACTGCAGTGCGGCCAGGACCAGGCCCGAGCCGGCATCGGCCCAGAGCACCGCGCGCAGGCCGGTGGATGAGGAAGCGGAAGAGACGAAGGATGAAGACACGGACATGACAGGCTCCTTGGAAGGGTGGAAGAACAGGTCTTGCGAACGAGGCGAGGCCCGATCGTCCGGCCCGGTGGGCCGAGCGTCGATGACGCGGCAGGTAATGGTGCCGCTGCAGGGGGCCGCTTACGATGGGCGCATGACCCTCGCTGCCAGCGCCACCCGCCCACCCCCGCCATCGTTCGGCGACCACCTGCGTCATTGGCGGCAGCGCCGTCGCCTGAGCCAGCTCGACCTGGCGGGCGACGCCGGCATCTCGACACGCCACCTGAGCTTCATGGAAACCGGCCGCTCCACGCCCAGCCGCGAGATGGTGCTGCGGCTGGCCGGTCGACTGGACGTGCCGCTGCGCGAGCGCAACGCGCTACTGGCCGCCGCCGGCTATGCGCCGCTGTACCGCGAACGCGCGCTGGACGACCCCGCCCTGGCGGCCGCGCGGCAGGCTGTCGAGCTGATCCTGCGCGGCCATTCGCCCTACCCCGCGCTGGCGATGGACCGGCACTGGAACCTCGTCAGCTACAACGCCAGCGTGCCGCTGCTCATGGCCGGCGCCGCCCCCGAGTTGCTGCAGGCCCCCGTCAACGTACTGCGCCTGAGCCTGCATCCGCGCGGATTGGCGCCGCAGATCGCCAACCTGGGCCAGTGGCGGCATCACCTGTTCGAGCGGCTGGCATCGCAGATCGCACTCACCGCCGACCCGGTGCTGGCCGACCTGCTCGCCGAACTGCAGGCCTACCCCGTTCCCCCCGAAGCCGCCGACGTGCGGCTGGACGGCGAAGTTCTGGGCATCGCCATGCCGTTCCGCTTCCGCACACCGCACGGCGTGCTGAGCTTCATCAGCACCACCACGATCTTTGGCACGCCCGTGGATGTGACCCTGCAGGAGCTGGCGGTGGAATCGTTTTTCCCGGCCGACGAGGCCACGGCAACAGCGCTGCGGGCCCTGCTGCCCGCGACCTGATCGCTGATCCCGACACCCGCCTGCGCTGGCGTCCGACAGCACAGAGCGCGGCATCGCCGCAACATGCCCTGCAGGATGTTCGCCCGGAGACTTGCCATGTCAGCCAATTTCTCATCCGCCCACGCCGGGCTGTCGTGCGCCGTCGCCGCCCTGGCCGCGGCCGCCGTGTTGGGGGGCGGCAGCGCCATCGCCCAGGCACCCGCCACGCCGATGTCTGCGGCGGAGGCGCAGATGCGCTATGAGCGCCGGCTTGCGGAATGCAACGTGCAGACGCTGTCGGCGCCAGATCGCCAGACCTGCGTCCGCAACGCCGGCTCGGCCTTCGACAGCGAGCGCAGCGGTCTGCCGGCAACGCCGACGGCCACCACCAACGATGGGCGTGCCACCGTCGTGCGCCCGGCTACGGTGCCAGCCGGCGCCTTGCCCACGCCCGACAACGCCACGACTGGCGTCACCTCGAACAACGGCCGCGCCACGGTCATCCTGCCCACGACCGTGCCGCAGTAGTGCGGGTGCGTTCTAGGCGGCCCGTGCCTGCGGCTTGATGCGCACGGCCGCCAGCACGCCAGCCATCAAGAGCGCGATGCCCGTCACGGTGAGCGCTGTGGGCCACTCTCCGCGCAGCAGGAACGCGTAGAGCAGCGCCGCCAGCGTCTCGAACACGATGAGTTGCCCCGCCAGTGCCGTGGGAAGGCGGCGGCTGGCCTCGTTCCAGCAGAGTGTGCCCAGCCACGACGCCAGCAAGCCGATGGACACCATGAGGCCCACAAACATCCACGGACGCGGGCCGAGCGGCTGCACGTCGGCCAGCGTCGGCGCGGTGAAGGCTGCCCAGGCGAGGTAGCCCGCATATCCCGTCAGTGCGAGCGGCAGCGTGGCGACGCCCTGCGCCGTGGCCCAGGCGCGCGCATTGCGGTCGGGATGGGCTCGCATCCAGTCGCCATTGCGGATGGGATACCACGTCCAGCATGCGACAGCCCCCACGGCCAGCACGGCGCCCCACACGTAGCGCCCGCTGCCGGCATCGGCTGTATCCGACATCGCGGCGAACTCGGCCCGGTTCACGCATGCAATGCCTGCCAGGATCACCAGCAATGCCGGCGTCAGCCGGCCCCACGGCAGGTGGCCGTCGCGCCGGCTGCCGCGCAGATTGGCCGTGATGGAGATGACCACCGGCAGCGTGCCGATGATCATGGTGGGCAGCGGCGCGCCCGCACGCTGGATCGCGCTTGCAAGAAAGAGGTAGTAGACGATGTTGCCCACGGCCGCGAGCTTGAGCGCCTCGATCCAGTCGGCGCGCGTGAGACGCCGCAATTCGGCACGGTCGAGCCAGGCCAGCGGCAGCGCGATCAGCCCGAACGCCGCGTAGCGGCCCACGGTGTGCAGCACGGCCGGGTACTCCGGCAGGATGAGCGGGCCGATGAAAACCAGCCCCCACATCAGACCCGCCATCAAGGCGAATGCCATCCCTGACCACATTGCGCTGCTCTCTCCCTGTCCGTTCTCTTGCGAATCGTCGCGAGCCGCGAGTATCCCGCATGCGCGGCCCGCGCGGCCCGGCAATAAAAAACCCGCGGGCCACGGCGGGCGCGCGGGTTCCGTGTCGAACCACCGCCCCCAGGCGGCGGCGGACGCTCAGGCGTTGACCGTATCGGCCACTTCCTTGTAGTCGTCGATCTTGTCGAAGTTCAGGTACTGGTAGATCTGGTCGCCATTCTTGTTGATGACGCCGATGTCGGCCATGTACTCATCCTTCGTCGGGATGCGGCCCAGCTTCGAGCAGATCGACGCCAGTTCGGCCGAGCCGAGATACACGTTGGTGTTCTTGCCCAGGCGATTGGGGAAGTTGCGCGTGCTGGTGGACATCACCGTCGCGCCTTCGCGCACCTGCGCCTGGTTGCCCATGCACAGCGAGCAGCCGGGCATTTCGGTGCGCGCACCGGCGTTGCCGAACACACCGTAGTGGCCTTCCTCGGTCAGTTGCGCTGCGTCCATCTTGGTCGGCGGCGCGATCCACAGCTTGACCGGGATGTCGCGCTTGCCTTCGAGCAGCTTAGACGCCGCGCGGAAGTGGCCGATGTTAGTCATGCACGAGCCGATGAACACTTCGTCGATCTTGGCGCCGGCGACTTCCGACAGCGTCTTCACGTCGTCCGGATCATTCGGGCAGGCCACGATGGGCTCGTGGATGTCGGCCAGGTCGATCTCGATCACGGCGGCGTACTCCGCATCGGCATCGGCCTTGAGCAGTTGCTGGTCCTTGAGCCAGGCTTCCTGGGCCGCGATGCGGCGCTGCAGCGTGCGCGCATCGGCATAGCCCTCGGCAATCATCCACTTCATCAGCGTGATGTTGCTGTTGATGTACTCGGCGATCGGCTCCTTGTTGAGGTGCACCGTGCAGCCAGCGGCCGAACGTTCGGCCGAAGCATCGGACAGCTCGAAGGCCTGCTCCACTTTCAGGTCGGGCAGGCCCTCGATCTCGAGGATGCGGCCAGAGAAGATGTTCTGCTTGCCTTTCTTTTCCACCGTCAGCAGGCCCTGGCGGATGGCGTACAGCGGGATCGCGTTGACCAGGTCGCGCAGGGTCACGCCAGGCTGCATCTTGCCCTTGAAGCGCACGAGCACCGACTCCGGCATGTCCAGCGGCATCACGCCCGTGGCGGCCGCGAAGGCCACCAGGCCCGAGCCCGCCGGGAAGCTGATGCCGATGGGAAAGCGGGTGTGCGAGTCACCACCCGTGCCCACGGTGTCGGGCGTCAGCAGGCGGTTGAGCCAGCTATGGATCACGCCGTCGCCCGGGCGCAGCGAAACGCCACCGCGCGTGCTGATGAATTCGGGCAGCTCGTGGTGGGTCTTGACGTCCACCTTCTTGGGATAGGCAGCCGTGTGGCAGAACGACTGCATGACGAGGTCGGCCGAGAAGCCCAGGCAGGCCAGATCCTTGAGTTCGTCGCGGGTCATCGGGCCGGTGGTGTCCTGCGATCCCACCGAGGTCATCCTGGGTTCGCAGTACGTGCCGGGACGCACGCCCTGGCCTTCGGGCAGGCCGCAGGCGCGGCCAACCATCTTCTGCGCCAGCGAGAAGCCCTTGCCGGAATCGACGGGCGCCTGCGGCAGGCGGAACAGCGTTGAGGGCGGCAGGCCCAGCGCTTCACGCGCCTTGGACGTCAGGCCGCGGCCAATGATCAGCGGAATGCGGCCACCAGCGCGCACTTCGTCGAACAGCACGTCGCTCTTGACCTTGAACTCGGCGATGACCTGGCCGTCCTTGAGCGCCTTGCCTTCGTAAGGACGCAGTTCGATCGTGTCACCCATGTTCATCTGGCTCACGTCGAGCTCGATCGGCAGCGAACCCGCGTCTTCCATGGTGTTGTAGAAGATCGGCGCGATCTTGTTGCCCAGGCAGATGCCGCCGAATTTCTTGTTCGGGATGAAGGGGATGTCCTCGCCCGTCCACCACAGCACGCTGTTGGTGGCCGACTTGCGCGAAGAGCCCGTGCCCACCACGTCGCCCACGTAGGCCACCGGCAGGCCGCGCGCCACCAGATCCTGGATGAACTTCACGGGGCCGCGCTTGCCGTCTTCCTCGGGCTCGAACGGTGCGCCGTCGCGCTTGTTCTTGAGCATCGCGAGCGCGTGCATCGGAATGTCCGGGCGCGTGGTCGCGTCGGGCGCGGGAGAGAGGTCGTCGGTGTTGGTTTCGCCCGGCACCTTGAACACGGTGAACGTGATGCTGGCCGGCACTTCGGGACGGCTGGTGAACCACTCGGCATTGGCCCAGCTCTCCAGCACGGACTTGGCGTTGGCATTGCCCTTGTCCGCCTTCTCCTTGACGTCGTGGAACTGGTCGAACATCAGCAGCGTCTTCTTCAGGCCTTCGGCGGCTACCGTGCCCACTTCGGCATCGTCCAGCAGGTCGATCAGCGGGCCGATGTTGTAGCCGCCGAGCATCGTGCCCAGCAGCTCGGTGGCCTTGGCGCGCGAGATCAGCGAGCACTTCTCGGTGCCATGGGCCACGGCTGCCAGGTAGCTGGCCTTGACCTTCGCTGCATCATCGACGCCAGCCGGGACGCGGTTGGTGATCAGGTTGAGCAGGAACTCTTCTTCGCCCTTGGACGGGTTCTTGAGCAGCTCGATCAGGTCGGCCGTCTGCCTGGCCGACAGCGGCAGCGGCGGGATGCCCAGCGCAGCGCGCTCGGCGACGTGGTCAACATAGGCTTGAAGCATGGTTTCTCCGTGAATCGAAATCGTGGGTTCAGACAGGAAAGGGATGTCGCTCAGCGCGTGGACGGCGGGCCGGCCGGCACGGGTTCCAGCAGGTTGACGGGCGGACGCGTCTTCATGTCCTGAGCGACGACCAGCTGGTCGGCGCTCTGGCATTCGTCGGCCAGGCGCTGGCCGAGCTTCTGGCTCATCAGCATGGACTTGTTGCCCAGCTGCAGCCACAGCGCACCCCGCTTGGCATCCTCGAGGCGCAGCGCGCCGGTGCGGCTTTCGACCGCGTGCATCAGGAAGCGGTGGCCCTTGGTGGTCACCATGAAAAAGCCGTCGCGGCGCGCCGGCGCCACCTTCACCGTCGCGCCGAGTTCGCAGGGAATATCGCCGACGAAGACGCGACGGCCAAGTTCGATCTGTGCCTCGGTGAGCGTGATGCTCGGGTCGTCGTCGATGGGCGTGACTTCCTCGACCGCCTTCACCGCTGCCGGTGCGAGGCGCGCCTTGCGCGCGGCCGTGCTGGCGGACGCGCCCTTGGCCGGGGCGGCCTTGGTCGCGGCCTTCGCGGGCGGCTTGGCTGCCGCGCTGGATGCCTGCGCAAGCACGGCGGGCGCCGCTGTGGCACCCAGCACGAGTGTCAGCGCCGAGAGCGCGGTAGCGATGGCTTTGTTCATGTCGGGGTCTCCGCAAGGTTGGACACGCCGGGCCGCAGCCAGGCCGTCAGTGAAGAAGGCAGGTCGGCGCCCGTGCGCGCCGCACGTTCGAGCACCTGCCAGAAGAAACGGTAGCTGGCCCGGTCATGCAACTGGCCCGCATGGCTGATGGGCGCCCAATGCGCGGCCGCAGCCGCCTCGATGATGCGCGCGGCGGTCTCGATCTCGGCCCCGGTGGGTGCGAAGGCCTGCAGGATGGGACGGATCTGGGCCGGATGGATGCTCCACATGCGCGTATAGCCGAACTCGCTCGCCGCGCGCCGGGCGGCCTGCTCCATGGCCTGCACGTCCGAGAACTCGGTCACCACGCAGTGCGAAGGCACCTTGCCGTGCGCATGGCAGGCCGAGGCGATGGCGAGCTTGGCGCGCACGACCAGGGGGTGCGTGAACTGGCCGGACGAGCTCATCCCGGCTGACGGAATCGCGCCGCCGTGTGCCGAAACGAAGTCCATGAGGCCGAATGACAGCGATTGCACGCGCGGATGCGCAGCGATGTCGAAAGCCCGGTGCACTGCGGCTGGCGACTCGATCAGCACCTGTAGCGGCACGCCCGGCGCGCCGGCCGCGTCGAGCGCGTCGCTGGCCGCCTGCACGTCAGCCAGCGATTCGACCTTGGGCACCATGACATGCACCAGACGTTGACCGGCGCGGCCGGCGATCTGGGCAATGTCGGCTGCGAACGCTGTGTGAGACACCGGATGCACACGCACCGCCACGCGCGCGTCGGCAGCCGCCTGCAACGCCAGTTCGGCCACCAGCGCCGCGTGCTCGGCCTCGCCGCCCACGGGCGCGCCATCCTCGCAGTCGAGCGTGACGTCGAACACGCAGGCACCGAACTCGGCCGTGAACTCGGCCTGCAGCGCGAGGCTCTTGCGCATGCGGTCGGGCACACCACTGTAGTGATCGCAGACCGGCAGCAGGACGGCACCGGCCTGTGCGCCGAGCAACACGTCGCGCGGATGACTGACCAGCCCGGTCATGCTCATGCCGCCTTGCGCGCCACGACAAACAGGCGCGGGAACGCGAGCAGCCGCCGGCCGTCTGCGCGCGCCGGATAGGCACGATCGATGCGGCGCTGGTACTCGGCCAGATACCCCTCCTGCTGCGCCGGCGCGAGCCGTTCGACGAAGGGCCTGAGACCAGTCGCCCGCACCCATTCGACGATGGCCTCGGCCGAATCCATGCGGTGCTGATAGATCGTGTGCCACACGTCCACGCTATCCGCCAGCGGCGCCAGTAGATCGTAGTAGCGGTCGATCGGCAGGCGCGGCGCACGCAGCGCGGCGGCATCGCCGATGGACGCGGCCCAGGCCGGATCGGCAGCGACCTCGCGCATCAGGCGGTGCGAAGGTTCATCGAGGTTGTCGGGCATTTGCACCGCCAGCACCCCGCCGGGGGCCAGCATCGAGAACAGACGCGGAAACAGCGACTCGTGGCCCGTCACCCACTGCAGGGCCGCATTGGCGTAGATGAGGTCGGGTGCGGCAGCAGGATTCCAGGCACCGATGTCATCCAGCTCGAACCGCAGGGCCGGCAGGCGCGCCCGCGCGCTCTCCAGCATGGCGGGCGAGTTGTCGATGCCGACGATGCCGGCGCCGGGAAAGCGCTCGGCCAGCAGCTCGGTGGAATTGCCCGGGCCGCAGCCCAGGTCGACGATCTGCGAAGGGGTCGACAGTGGAACCCGCGCCAGCAGTTCGCGTGCCGGCCGCGTGCGCTCGTCCTCGTAGCGACGGTAGAGCGCCGGGTTCCAGTCGAGCATGGGCCTCGAAGCTGCCGGATTACAGCAGGTGGGCGACGCCCGCTTGCTCGTCGGTCAGTTCCTTGAGCGTCTTGTTGATGCGCTCCTGGCTGAAGGCGTCGATCTCGAGGCCTTCGACGATCTTGTACTTGCCGCCCTCGGTCGTGACCGGGAAGCCGAACATCACGTCCTTGGGAATGCCGTACTCGCCATTGGACGGGACACCCATGGTGACCCACTTGCCTTGCGAGCCCAGGGCCCAGTCGCGCATGTGGTCGATGGCGGCGTTGGCGGCCGAGGCAGCCGACGACAAGCCGCGCGCGTCGATGATGGCGGCGCCGCGCTTGCCGACGGTGGGCAGGAACACATCGGCGTTCCAGACCTGATCGTTGATCGCGTCCTTGACCGACTTGCCGCCGATGGTGGCGAAACGGTAGTCGGCGTACATGGTGGGCGAGTGGTTGCCCCAGACGGTGAGCTTCTCGATGTCGCCGACCTTGCCACCGGTCTTGGCAGCGATCTGCGAGGCGGCGCGGTTGTGGTCCAGGCGCAGCATGGCGGTGAAGTTCTCGCGCGGCAGGCTGGGCGCGCTCTTCATGGCGATGTAGGCGTTGGTGTTGGCGGGGTTGCCGACCACCAGCACCTTGACGTCGCGGCTGGCGACCTTGTCCAGCGCCTTGCCCTGGGCGGTGAAGATCTGCGCGTTGGCGGCCAGCAGGTCGGCACGTTCCATGCCGGGACCGCGCGGACGGGCACCGACCAGCAGGGCGTAGTCGGCATCCTTGAAAGCGACTTCGGGGTCGCCGGTGGGAATCACGCCGGCCAGCAGCGGGAAGGCGCAGTCTTCCAGCTCCATGATCACGCCCTTGAGCGCCTTCTGGGCCTTCTCATCCGGAATTTCGAGCAGTTGCAGGATCACGGGCTGATCCTTGCCCAGCATTTCGCCGGAGGCGATGCGGAACAGCAGGGCGTAACCGATTTGGCCGGCGGCTCCGGTAACGGCGACGCGGACAGGCTTCTTGCTCATGTGAGAACTCCGGAAATGGAAGAGTGGAATGCAAACGGCTCGCGTGATCCGGCGCGCCTGGCCCCGCGTTACTGCATTGCGGGGCGCTCGCGCACGCACGCGCCAAGGCAACCGTGGAGTTTACTGCTCCCGGGACGGCAGCGTCAATTTGTCTTATGTCTTATATAAGATATGATCCGCGGCTGCCCGCCGCCCTCCGCGGCCTGCCACCCGCACATGCCTGCAAGCCCCCTGAACGAACCGGAAGCTCCTGCCGCGCGTGCGGCCGCCGAAGGCGTGACGCCGGCGTTCAGCCCGCTTTATCAGCAGATCAAGTCTTTGATCCTGCAGAACCTGCAGGAAGGACAGTGGCGACCCGGCGAAGTCATCCCCAGCGAAATGGAGCTGGCCTCACGCTTTCGCGTGAGTCAGGGCACGGTGCGCAAGGCCATCGACGAACTCGCGGCCGAGAACCTGCTGGTGCGCCGCCAGGGCAAGGGCACCTTCGTGGCTACGCATGCCGAGCGGCACGTGCGCTACCGATTCCTGCGACTGATGCCCGACGCCGGCACCGAAAGCCCCGCCCGGCGCCAGGTCGTCGACTTCCGCCGCCAGCGTGCGGGCGCCGAGGTGGCACGGGCGCTGGCCCTGCGCTCCACCGATGCGGTCTTCCAGGTGCGCCGCGTGCTGTCGTTCGACGGCACGCCCACCATCCTCGAAGACCTGTGGCTGCCCGCCGCCGCCTTCAAGGGCCTGACGGCCGAGGCCATGGCGGATTACCAGGGCGCGACTTACGCGATGTTCGAACTCGACTTCGGCGTGCGCATGGTCCGCGCCGACGAGAAATTGCGCGCCGTCGCGCCCGATGCCCTCCAGGCCGGCCTGTTGCAAGTGGCCGTCGGCGCCCCACTGCTGAGCGTCGAGCGCGTCGCCTATACCTACAACGACACCCCGATGGAACTGCGCCGGGGCCTCTACCGTACCGACACGCATCACTACCGCAACAC
>JAGOCV010000008.1 GCA_017998575.1 Burkholderiaceae bacterium | reverse complement strand
GGTCATCGGCGTGCTGATCTCGTTCCTGTTCGTGCAGAGCCGCATCATCGAGACGGCCCTGTTCCCGTATGCCGTGCTGTTGCAGGTCACGCCTATCGTGGCCATCGCGCCGCTGATCATCATCTGGGTGAAAGAGCCGACGGCCTCGCTCGTGGTGTGTGCGGCGCTCGTCGCGTTGTTCCCCATCATCTCCAACACCACGCTGGGATTGCGCAGCGTCGACCCCGACCTGCAGAGCTACTTCAAGATGAACCGCGCCTCGCGCTCGCAGGTGCTGCTGCGCCTGCGCATCCCGAGCGCGCTGCCGTATTTCTTTGGCGGCCTGCGCATCTCGTCGGGCCTGGCGCTGATCGGCGCCGTGGTGGCCGAGTTCGTGGCCGGCACGGGTGGCACGGGCACGGGCCTGGCGTATCAGATCCTCATGGCCGGCTATCAGCTCAACATCCCGCGCATGTTCGCCGCGCTGTTGCTGATCTCGCTGGCCGGCGTGTTCCTGTTCGTGCTGATGGCCTGGCTCACCAAGGTGTGCCTGGGTTCGTGGCACGCCAGCGAACTGTCGAACTAAGGCCCCCACGTTCGCCCACTGCGTGGGGCTCTCTGCCCCGCGAGGGGGCGGCGATCGATCTCAGGAAGGATTTGTGTCATGAATGCAGCGCTTTCGCCCGTCGAGCAGATCCAGCACGAGTTGCCGGACCTGGACTGGATCACCGACGACAACCGCGTCACGCGGCTGTCGCAGGACTTCTCCTGGTTCAGCCCCGTGCTCAAGCGTGACCTGGCGGGCAAGCGCGCGGCCGCCGTGGCCAAGCCACGCAGCGAGGACGAGATCCGCCGCCTGGTGTCGGCCTGCGCGCGCCGAAAGGTGCCGATCACGGTGCGCGGCGGCGGCACCGGCAACTACGGCCAGGCCGTGCCGTTGCACGGGGGCATCCTGCTCGACATGAGCGGCTACAACGCCTTCCTGTGGGCACGCCCCGGCGTGGGCCGCGCGCAGGCGGGCATCAAGCTCGGCGAGTTCGACCGCGCGGCGCGCCCCAGCGGCTGGGAGCTGCGCGCGATCCCCTCCACCTTCAAGAGCGCGACGCTGGGTGGTCTGTTCGGCGGCGGCTTCGGCGGCGCGGGCTCGATCACCTACGGGCCTCTTGCCGCGCCCGGCAACGTGCTGGGCGTGCGCGCCATGACCATCGAGGCCGAGCCGCAGATCGTCGAGTTGCGCGGCGCCGAGGCCATGCGCATGCATCACCTGTGGGGCACCAACGGCCTCGTGCTGGAGATCGAGGTGGGCCTGGCACCCGCGCTGCCGTGGGCCGAGACCATCGTGGTGTTCGACGACTTCGATCAGGCGCTGGCCTTCGGCGACGCGGTGGCGCATGCCACAGGCATCGTCAAGAAGGAGATCTGCTTTCTGGCCGACCCGATCCCCGCCTACATGCACACGCTGGCCGATCACCTGCCCAATGGCAAGCACGCCATCCTGCTGCTGGTGGCCGAGTACTGCCGCGAGACGACGCTGGAGATGGCCGCGCAGCACGGCGGCCAAGTCACCTACGACAAGTCGGCCGACGAGGCCGCCGCCAGCGGCCGCACCCTCGTCGAGTACGGCTGGAACCACACGACGCTGCACGCGCTCAAGGTGGACAAGGGCCTGACCTATCTGCAGAGCAGCTTCACGCCGGGCGAGCACCTCGAACAGGTGAGCCGCATGGAGAAGCTGTTCAAGGGCGAGGTGCTGATGCACGCCGAGTTCCTGCGCAACGGCGCGGGCCTGACCACCTGCACCGCCCTGCAGCTGGTGCGCTACACCACCGAGGAGCGGCTGCGCGAGATCATCGCCATCTACCGCGCCAACGGCGTGCGCATCAACGACCCGCACACCTTCATCATCGAAGAAGGCAAGGCGGGCGGTGACCTCGATCCGGAGATCGTGGCGACCAAGCGCCGGTTCGATCCGCTGGGCCTGCTCAATCCGGGGAAGATGCGCGCCTGGCCTTACGAGGGCTGACAGCCGGCCATCTCACCACGCTGCGCCAAACAAGGTGCGCGCGGCGTTGTTTTTTATGAGTCGTGCTGAGGTTGCTCGTGGCACATGGCGCAGCCGGGTGGGCGGGGCAGGCTCAGAGTGGGCGGTCGGCTGCGCCGACGGTGCTGCGATGCTCGCGAAGCCGGCGCATCGCAGAACTCGCTTCGTTCGCTGCGCTCACTGCGCTCAAACAGCTGCGATGAGTCAGATCACGAAGCCCGCGCGACTTCGCGCGGGCACGCCGGCTTCGCTGCGCGTCTTGCCGCCCACACATCGCCCGCCCCGCCCACCCGGCTGCGCCATGCGCGAGACGAAGTGGCACGCGCGTGAATCCGCGGGCCAACCCTGGTTCCTCATCCACCAGCCAGGCGCGCTACCCACTCGTTCGATCACACGCCATGCAGGCCCAGGCTGCCGGGCCGGGGGCGCAGTGCGCCTGTGAAGCGCCGAGGCGCGCAGCGACACCGGCCGCGCGCCTGCCGAAGGACAGGCGCGCCTCGTCATCTGACTTGCGGCAGTTGTCTGAGCGCAATGAGCGCAGCGAATGCAGCGAGTTCTGCCGCAGGCCGGTGTCGCGAGCACCGCAGGGCAGTCGGCGCAGCCGACCGCTTCACCCGAAGCACGGCGCCCCCGGCCCGGCAGCCTGGGCCGGCGCCCCCTGCTACCATCGCCGCGCCTGCGGCAGACCACGCGCGGGCCCGCCGCATGACCGCCCGCCCGAACGACCGCCCCTCCGACGACACGCCACCCGACGACGGCCGAGCCACCCGTGGCACGCGGCCGGTGCGCCAGAGCCGCCACCGCGTGATGGCTGTCATCCGCGAGGCGGCGATCGCCGAGTTCAGCCTGCACGGCCTCAAGGGCACCTCCACCCAGGCCATCGCCGAGCGCGCCGGCCTCACCAAGCCCCAGCTGCACTACTACATCAGCGGCAAGGAAGCCTTCTACGCCGAGCTGCTGCAGTCGGTGATGATGGCCTGGAAGCTGGAATTCGCGCCGGCCCACCTCACGCGGCCGGCCGACATCCTGGCCAACTACGTGCGCGCCAAGCTCGACCACGCGTTCGACCATCCCGAGGTCTCGCGCATCTTCACGCGCGAGATCCTGGACGGCGGCCACAACCTCGGCCATTACTGGCCCAACGCGCGCGCCTGGGTGCAGGGCGAGGTGGACGTCATCAACGGCTGGATCGCACGCGGCCTGATGCCACCGATGAATGCGCATCTGCTGCTCATGAACATCTGGGCCATGACACAGCACCACGCGGATTTCGCCCTGCAGATGCGCGCAATCTGCGGTGACGGCACTGGTGCGCCGCCCTTCGACCGCGCCATGGTGGTGCACGAGCTCACCACGTTTGTGCTTCGCGGCTGCGGGTTGTCGCATTCCTGACACGCTCACCTGACAGCGGCGATTTTTAAGGGGTTTCCCTTTGGGCTTTGGCCCCCGTGTTAACTAAACTTGACCGATCGATCAAATTAATTGGTCAAGTTTTGAACTGCCTCAATTCCCCTGCCCAGCCGCCGTGCGATGACAGCGCGCCTTCCGCCGTCTGCGGCGCGCGCCTGCCGGCCTGGTTGCTGCCGCACGACTGGCCGCGCGACCCGCGCCGCCGCAGCGCGCCCGCCCTGGCCCGCATCGAACTGGCCGACGGCCGCATCGCCGGCGTGAGGCCCGAGCCGGCTGAAGCCGTCGAAGCCCCGGACGCCGCATCGGCGTGGAACGCCCGCGGCGCACCCGTGCTGCCCGGCCTGGTGGAAGCCCACACCCACCTCGACAAGGCCTTCACGCTCGGCCGCATGGGCACCGTCCGCCCCGGCCTGCTGGGCGCGATCGACGCGCTCATCGAGGACCGCGCGCGCTGGACCGACGCCGACATCCGCGCGCGCGCCACGCGCGGCCTGCAGTGGTCCTGGGAAGCCGGCACCACGCACCTGCGCACGCACGTGGACTGGTTCAACGGCGCGATACCGCCGCCCGCCTGGGGCGTACTGTCCACGCTGGCCCACGAATGGCGCGACCGCCTGGCCATCGAGCTGGCCGCGCTGGCGCCGCTGCGCTTCTTCGCCGACGCTGCGCAGGCCGGCAAGCTGGCGCGCCACGCCGCATCGACAGGCCCGCACGCGCGGTTGGGTGGCTTCGTGCACACCAGCAACTGGGACACCGTGGCGCTGCGGCACCTCGTCACCGCCGCCGCCGATGCCGGCATCGACCTCGACCTGCACGTGGACGAAGAACTCGACCCCGGCGCACAGGGCCTGGCCACGATCGCGCAACTGGCGCGCGAAACCGGCTTCGCGGGCCGCATCGTCTGCGGTCACGTGTGTGCGCTGGCCGCCATGCCAGAAGCCCAGGCTCTCGTCGTGCTCGACGCCGTGGCGCGCGCGCCCATCACGCTGGTCTCGCTGCCCGTCACCAACCTGCTGCTGCAGGACGCCGGCACCCACCGCACGCCGCGCCAGCGCGGCATCACGCTGGTGAAGGAAGCGCGCGCCCGGGGCATTCCGTTGCTGTTCGCCAGCGACAACGTGCAGGATCCGTTCTGCCGCACCGGCAGCCTGGATCCGGTGGAGACGATGGCCGTCGCCACCTGGGCGGCGCAGCTGGACGCACCGTTCGACACCTGGTCTGACAGCATCTGCCGTGCCGACTGGCTGCAGCGCCAGCACGCGACGCGCCCCTCGATCGAAGGCGCGCCGGCCGACCTGGTGATCTTTCCCGACGCCGACGCCACCGGCTGGCCTTCGCGCACCGCGCGCCGCCAGGTGCTGCGCGCCGGCCGACTGCTGCGGTCCGTGCCCGCAGCCACCCCCACCGATTCCGGCGCGCTCGCGCCGGCCTGACGCCTCGCGCCGCCCCACGACCCTTCACCAAGAACAACGCCATGCTGCACGGCTACTGCCCCCCGCACCGCTTCCTGCCCTACCTGAGCTGGACCGAAATCGCCGCGCTGCCCGACCGCGAGAACACCGTGATCGTGCTGCCCGTGGGCGCCACCGAGCAGCACGGCCCGCACCTGCCCTGCAGTGTCGACACCGCCATCGCCGCCGGCGTGATGGGCGAGGCGCTGCGGCGCCTGCCGGCCGCCGTGCGCGCCTTCGGGCTGCCGCCGATCACCTACGGCAAGTCGGAAGAGCATCTGCACTTCCCCGGCACGTTCACGCTGACCGGCCCCACGCTGCTGGCCACCATGATCGAGCTGGGCGAATCGGTGTACCGCTCGGGCTTCCGCAAGCTGGTGTTCGCCAACGGCCACGGCGGCCAACCCCAGGTGCTGGAGATGGCCGCGCGTGAGCTGCGCCTGCGCCACGGCGATTTCGTGATCGTGCCGTATGGCGTCTCGCGCGTGCCCAACTGCTCGGGCCAGTTCGTGAGCGAGCAGGAGAAGAAGCTGTCGATGCACGCCGGCCATTCCGAAACCGCGCTGTTGCTGGCGCTGGCACCCGAGACGGTGCACATGGAACACGCGAAGCCGTACTTTCCGCCGCCGTTCCCGGTCAAGACGCTGTCGGCCGACGGCCGCCCCAGCTGCGCCTGGGTGGCGCGCGATTTCGGGCCCAGCGGCGTGATCGGCGACCCCACGGGTGCCACGCGCGAGCAGGGCCTCGCGATCCTCGACACGCTGGCCGACAGCTGGGTCAAGGCGCTGACCGAGCTGCACGAGCTGCGCTGGATCGAGCGTGACGAATCCACCTGGGAGCGCGGCCAGTACACCGGCCACATCCAGCAGTCCATCTGACCCGTTTTCTTTCTTCCCTCCAACCTTTCCGTCCACCCCTCAGAAAGACCCTGCCATGAAACTCCGTTCCATCGTTCGTGCGTGCGGCATCGCCGCCATCGCCTCGCTCGGCCTGGCCGCCCAGGCCCAGGAAAAGATCACCTTCATGACCAACTGGTACGCGCAGGCCGAGCACGGCGGCTACTACCAGGCCGTGGCGCAGGGCATCTACCAGAAGGCCGGGCTGGACGTGACGATCAAGATGGGCGGCCCGCAGGTCAACATCATCCAGATCATGGCGGCGGGCCAGGCCGACTGCATCATGGGCGCGACCGATACGCAGATGATGGTGGCGCGCGGCAACGGCCTGCCCATCGTCAACGTGGCGGCGATCTTCCAGAAGGATCCGCAAGTGCTGATCGCCCACGAGGACGTGAAGTCGTTCGAGGACATGAAGGGCAAGACCATCCTGATCGCGCCCACCGCCATGCGCGGCATGTGGTCGTGGCTCAAGGGCAAGTACGGCTATACCGATTCGCAGGCCCGCCCCTACACCTACAACATCCAGCCCTTCGTGGCCGACAAGAACATCGTGCAGATGGGCTTCCTGTCGTCCGAGCCGTTCGCCATCCAGAAGGCCGGCGTGAAGGCCAACACCTTCCTGCTGGCCGACCAGGGCTACCCGCCCTACGCCAACCTGATCTCGTGCATGGACAAGACGGTGAAGGAACGCGAGAAGGCCATCGCCGCCTTCGTGAAGGCCACGGCCGAGGGCTACAAGAGCTACCTGAACGATCCGGCGCCGGCCAACGCGCTGATCAAGAAGGACAACCCCAACATGACCGATGACCAGCTGAACTACGGCATCACCAAGCTCAAGGAGATGGGGATCATCACCAGCGGCGATGCGCAGAAGCAGGGCATCGGCATCATGACCCGCGAGCGCCTGCAGAAGACCCATGCCTTCCTGGTCGAGAACCAGATGATCGATCCGGCCAAGGTCAACCTCGAGCAGGCCTACCGCCTCGACCTGGTGCAGGGCGCCAAGGTCCTGCCGTAATCCGCAGGCAGCCGCCGGCCGCCACGCGCGCCGCGCCCGCGCGGGCCTTTCATGCAGGACATGAAGCCCGTGCCGGGGCCGGCTCGCCCATCCTTTCCATTCCGAGCGCTCCACGATGAACCCCAGCCTCTCGCCCGCCGCCGCGCCGCCCCTGGCCGCGATCGACATCCATCAGGTCCAGAAGACCTACCCCAACGGCACCGTGGCCCTGCAGCCGGTGGACCTCACGGTGCGCGAAGGCGAGTTCGTCACCCTGCTCGGTCCTTCGGGCTGCGGCAAGAGCACGCTGCTCAAGATGATCGCCGGCCTGCTGGAGCCCACCAGCGGCAGCCTCAAGCTCTGGGGTCGTGGCGTGGACCAGCTCGAAGCCGGCGGCCACAAGCTGTCGTTCGTGTTCCAGGCACCCACGCTGATGCCCTGGGCCAGTGTGCAGACCAACGTGCGCCTGCCGCTCGACCTGGCTGGCGTGCCGCGCGCCGAGGCCGATGCCCGTGTGGCTGACGCGCTGGCCCTGGTGGGCCTGTCGAAGTTCTCCAAGGCCCTGCCGCGCGCGCTCTCGGGCGGCATGCAGATGCGCGTGTCGATCGCGCGTGGCCTGGTGGTCGAGCCCACCTTGCTGCTGATGGACGAGCCCTTCGGCGCGCTCGACGAGATCACGCGCCACAAGCTCGATGCCGACCTGCTGGAGCTGTGGCAGAAAAAGAAGCTCACCGTCGTGTTCGTGACGCACTCGATCCATGAATCGGTGTTCCTGTCGAACCGCGTGGTGATGATGGCCGCGCGTCCCGGCCGCATCGTCGAGGAGTTCCCGATCGACGAGCCGTATCCGCGCGCGCCCGACTTCATGGTTTCCACCCAGTTCAGCCGCGATGCCAAGCAGCTGCAGGACAGCCTGCTGCGCGCCAGCCGCGACACCACCGAGGATTCCCACGCATGACCGCCATCACCTCTTCCCAGCCCCTGCCGCGCACGGTACCCGTGCGCACGCCCTTGCTGCGCCAGCCGCGCGTGCAGCGCGTGCTGTTTCCGCTGATGGTGGCCGTGGTGCTGATCGGCCTGTGGGAGGGCCTGGTGGTCGGCCTGGAGCTGCCGCCCTACCTCATCCCATCGCCCACGCTGATGATGAAGACGCTGTTCGCCGACTGGGGCATCCTGATGAACTCGCTGTTCATCACGATGAAGATCACGGTGCTCTCGTTTGTCGTCGCAGTGGTCATCGGCGTGCTGATCTCGTTCCTGTTCGTGCAGAGCCGCATCATCGAGACGGCCCTGTTTCCCTACGCCGTGCTGCTGCAGGTCACGCCCATCGTCGCCATCGCGCCGCTGATCATCATCTGGGTGAAAGAGCCGACGGCCTCGCTCGTGGTGTGTGCGGCGCTCGTCGCGTTGTTCCCCATCATCTCGAACACCACGCTGGGACTGCGCAGCATCGACCCCGATCTGCAGAGCTACTTCAAGATGAACCGTGCCACGCGCAGCCAGATACTCTGGCGCCTGCGCATCCCGAGCGCGCTGCCGTACTTCTTCGGCGGCCTGCGCATCTCGTCGGGCCTGGCGCTGATCGGCGCCGTGGTGGCCGAGTTCGTGGCCGGCACAGGCGGCACCAACACCGGGCTGGCGTACCAGATCCTCATGGCCGGCTACCAGCTCGACATCCCGCGCATGTTCGCAGCGCTGCTGCTGATCTCGCTGGCCGGCGTGTTCCTGTTCGTGCTGATGGCCTGGTTGACCAAGATCAGCCTGGGTTCGTGGCACGCGAGCGAAATTTCGCAAGACTGAACACATGGCCCCCACGCTTGCCCACTGCGTGTGGCGCGCTGCCCCCCGAGGGGGCCGCGGCCGCCTTGGGGCGGCCCGGCGTCGGCCGATCTTCTCGAAACAATCCATGCCATGAACGCACCCGCTTCCAACATCGAACAACTCCATCTGGAACTGCCCGACCTCGACTGGATCACCGAGCCCAACAAGGTGGCCCGGCTGTCGCAGGATTTCTCGTGGTTCAGCCCCGTGCTCAAGCGCACGCTGGCGGGCAAGCAGGGCGACATCGTCTGCAAGCCGCGCACGGAAGACGAGATCCGTCGCGTTGCTGCCGCCTGCGCGCGCCGCAACATCCCGCTCACCGTGCGCGGCAGCGGCACCGGCAACTACGGCCAGTCGACCCCCCTGCACGGCGGCGTGATCCTGGACATGAGCGGCTACAACGCCTTCCTCTGGTCCCGGCCCGGCGCCGCGCGCGCGCAGGCCGGCATCCGGCTGGGTGATTTCGACAACCAGGCCCGCACCATGGGCTGGGAACTGCGCGCGATCCCGTCCACCTACAAGACAGCTTCTCTGGGCGGTCTGTTCAGCGGCGGCTTCGGCGGCGCGGGCTCGATCAACTACGGCCCCATCGGCGCCACCGGCAACATCCTGGCCGTGCGCGCGATGAGTGTGGAGGCCGAGCCACAGGTCGTCGAACTGCGTGGCCCCGATGCGCTGCTGATGCATCACCTTTGGGGCACCAACGGCCTGGTGCTCGAGGTGGAGATGGCGCTCGCGCCCGCGCATCCGTGGATGGAGATGATCGTCACCTTCGACGACTTCGACCGCGCGCTCGACTTCGGCAACGTGCTGGCGCATTCGCCCGGCGTGGTGAAGAAGGACATCTGCCTGCTGGCCGACCCCGTGCCCGCCTACATGACGACGCTGGCCGAGCACCTCTCGCCCGGCTGCCACGCCGCGCTGCTGATCGTGGCCGAATTCTCCGAAGACGCAGCGCTGCAGGTGATCGAGCGCTTCGGCGGCCGCGTGACCTACCGCGCCAGCGCCGAGCAGGTGACGGCCACGCGCCGCACGCTGCTGGAGTACATGTGGAATCACACCACGCTCAACGCGCTCAAGGTCGACAAGACCCTGACCTACCTGCAGACCACCTTCACGCCGGGCAAGCACCTGGACCAGGTGCGCCTGGTGCGCCAGCTGTTCGGCGACGAGGTGCTGATGCACGTCGAGTTCCTGCGCAGCATGGACGGCTTCACCACCTGCACGTCGCTGCCGATCGTACGCTTCTCGACCGAGGAGCGGCTGCGCGAGATCATCCGGATCTTCCGCGACAACGGCATCCGCGTGAACGACCCGCACACCTACATCATCGAGGAAGGCAAGGCTGGCGGCGACCTGCCGCAGGCAGTGGTCGACCTCAAGCGCCGGCTCGACCCTCACGGCCTGCTCAACCCCGGCAAAATGCGCGCTTGGGCGGTACCCGGCTGATCGTTCGCCGGGCCACGGCAGCCCTCACCCGAAGGAAGTACACATGAGCATGGGCAAGCCGATGGCCAACTACGCCGCCGCGAAACGCGTGGGCGATTTCGTCTTCATGAGCGGCGTGGTGGCGGTGAACCCCGCCACGCGCAGCGCCGTGCAGAGCTACGACGACATCCCCGAGGCCGCGCGCGAGGCGCTGCGGCCGCTGGGCTATGTCACCGGGCAGATGTCGGTGGACATCTTCGAGGCGCCCATCGTGGCGCAGAGCTGGTTCGTACTGGAACGCATCCGCCAGATCGCGGCCGAGCACGGCGGCA
This sequence comes from Burkholderiaceae bacterium, assembly GCA_017998575.1. Next base: position 15,005 of record JAGOCV010000008.1, on the reverse strand, counting down.
CCATGGCCGACGTGGTGAAGCTAGTGCAGTACTTCCGCCAGCTCTCGCACTACGCGCCGTACAACCGCGTGCGCGGGCTGTTCTATCCGGGCGAGCCGCCGGTGTCCACCGTGGTCGAAGTCTCGCGCTTCATGCCCGGTGACGAGGTGCTGATCGAGGTCGAGGCCACGATGTATCTGCCGGCGCGCTGAAGCGCCGGCCGTCGGCTCGGGCTCAGGGCAGCACGTGGCGCCGGCGGTGCCGCACGGCCATGGCCAGCAGCAGCGGCAGCAGGCCCAGCGCCCACAGCGGCACCAGCCCCACGCGCGACACCCACCAGCCGTAGGGCGTGACGCCCGTGCGGCCTTCCACCTCGCCCACCAGCACGCCGCGCGTGTGGCGCGGGAACAGATGAGTGACGGTGCCCCGGTGATCGATGATGGCCGTGGCGCCGGTGTTGGTGGCGCGCAGCATGGGACGGGCGAACTCGAGGGCGCGCATGCGCGAGATCGCCAGGTGCTGGTCGATCGCCACCGTGTCGCCGAACCAGCCGATGTTGCTTGCGTTGACCAGCACCGTGGGCGCGGTGGCCGCATCGAGGAAGTAGGCGCCGATCTCCTCGCCGAACAGGTCTTCGTAGCAGATGTTGGGCGCCAACCGCTGGCCACGCCATTCGAAGCCGGGCTGCACGGACGCGCCGCGACCGAAGTCGCCCAGCGGAATCTCCATGAGGTCGGTGAACCAGCGGAACAAGGGCGGCACGAATTCACCGAACGGCACCAGGTGGTGCTTGTCGTAGCGGTACTGGGGCTTGCCGGGCGCCAGGCCGACGACCGAGTTGTAGTAACCCTCGGTGCGGCTGCCCAGCGGCACCCCGATCAGCGCGGCGCGGTCACCGGTGGCGAAGACATCGGCCAGGGCGGGCCAGTAGCCAGCGGGCAGCGCGCGCGGCAGCAGGGGAATGGCCGTCTCCGGCGCCACCACCAGCGGCGCGGGCGCCCAACGCAGGGCGTCGGCATACCACTCGAGCGCCATCGGCACGCCACTGCCGGGCTGGAACTTCTCGTTCTGCGGGATGTTGCCCTGCAGCAGCGCCACCTGCAGGCGACCGGCATCTTCTCCGCGCGGCGCCGGCACGAAGGCAATCATGACCAGCGCCACCGCCACACCGCCGATCTGCACCCAGATCTGCGAACGCCGCCGCACGGCTTCGGCCAGCAGGAAAGCCAGCAGCGCCGCCACCGCGCCAATGCCGTACACGCCGATCCACGGAGCCAGGCCCGACAGTACGCCGTCCACGTGGGCATAGCCGCCGGCCCCCCAGGGAAAGCCGGTGAACCAGTGGCCACGCAGCAGCTCTGCCAGCAGCCAGAGGGAGGCGAACAGCAGCGCGCGGGCCATGCGGCCCTGCGGTGCATACCGGACGAACGCGGCGCAGGCCGCGGCGTAGTAGAGCGCGAGAAAGGCCGTCAGCCCCAGCACCGCGATCACCGCCAGCGGCGCGGCGAGTCCGCCATAGGTGTGCATGGAGATGAACAGCCACCAGAAGGTGCCGCACAGCCACGCCGTTCCGAACACCTGGCCGAGCACCCAGCCGCGCCACGCCGAAGCCTGCCCGGCAAGCAACCACGCCAGCGCGGCGAGCGAGACCAGTTGCAGGTCCCATCGCGGCTGGCCGCCGCCGGGCCAGGCGATCGACGCCGCCTGCGCCACGCCAGCCAGCGCCGCCGCCAGCAAGGTCCAGACGAAACGACCCGGCATCAGCGCAATCCCGCAGGCGCAAAGCGTGCGGCGTCAGCCGCCACTGGCGTCTTCGCTTTCGACCGGCGACACCTTGAACCACTTCACCGCGCCGCCGCGCGTGTGCAGCACCACGAAGTTGAGGCCGGCCAGCGTGATGAATTCGCCGCGGCGCGGCACGTGGCCCATTTCGTGCGCGATCAGGCCGCCGATGGTGTCGAACTCGCGGTCGAGTTCGTCGTCGGGGTCGCTGGCCAGCGCGACGCCGAAGGCTTCGTTGACGCGCTCGATCGGCGTGTCGCCGCTCACGCGGTAGGTGCGGTCGGCCAGGCCGAAGATGTCACCCTCGTCGAGCGCGATGTCGAACTCGTCCTCGATCTCGCCCACGATCTGCTCGAGCACATCCTCGATGGTGATGAGCCCGGCCACGCGGCCGAACTCGTCGATGACGATGGCCAGGTGGTTGCGGTTGCCGCGGAAATCGCGCAACAGGTCGTTGAGCCCCTTGCTTTCGGGCACGAAGACGGCGGGGCGCAGCAGGGCGCGGATGTTGAGTTCGGGCGCGCGCTGGAGCTTGAGCAGGTCCTTCGCGAGCAGGATGCCGATGATGTTTTCCTTCTCGCCCTCGTAGACCGGAAAGCGCGAGTGCGCCGTGTCGATGACGAGGTGCAGGATGTCGTCGTAGGCCGACTCGATGTCGATCAAGTCCATGCGCGGCGCGGCCACCATCACGTCGCCGGCGCTCATGTCGGCCATGCGGATCACGCCCTCGAGCATCACGCGCGATTCGGCGCCGATGACCTCGTTGTCCTCGGCCTCGGCCAGGGTCTCGATCAGTTCGTCCCGCGAATCCGGTCCGGGGTGGATGAACTCGGCGAGTTTCTGCAGGAACGTCCGCTTGTCTTCCCGGCTCGGGGCCGGGCGCTCAGGATGGGGGTCTGTCACTGCGCGAATGCAGGGAGTGGAGGAACGTCCAAGGATACCGGATCGACGCGACAGCGCCGGGCAAGCCCCTGCGCCCGCACCTGAGCTCTCAACTGCCGGACCGATGCCGGGCGGCGCGCAGGCCGCCCCGGACTTCCTGGACGCTGCCCAGGAAATCGCGGAAATGCTTGGCCTGCTGCTTGAGCTGGAAGTCCATCTCGGCGTACTGGCGCTCGACCAGTTCGGCCATGCGCGTGTCGAGCGTGGCCTGCGGCAGGCGCAGCAGCGCTTCGGACTCTGAGCCGTGCCGCTCGACCGTGGCGCCGGCCCGGCGCGCGATGCGCAACATGGCCGCGTTTTCGGACAGGGCATGGATGAGCAGCAGCTCGACCCCGGCGTTGCGCGCGCTCATGACTGCGCGGTCGAACAGCCGCGAGCCCAGGCCGCGCCCGCGCCCCGCGCGCAATACCGAGACGCCGAACTCGGCCGTGGTGCCGGCGCGCTGGCGCGAGGCGTGGGCCAGGTGCGCCATGGCGATGAGTTCGAGCCGGCGGTTGTAGATGCCGAAGATCTCGTCGCGATCGAAATCGAGCTTGACGACGTACTGCTGGATTTGCGTGTCGCTGGCCGCATAGCCGAACCGCAGGTAGCGGTCGTGCGGCTCCAGCGACATCAGGTGGCGCAGGATGCGGCCGCGATGGGCAGGGCCCAGCGAACGGATCGGCACCAGAACGCCGGCGCCTGGCGCAGCCGGCCTCGTCCCGGAGACGCGAAAGAAATCGCGGCTGGCGGAGAGCGAGGCCTTGAGGAGCTGGCGGGTGTCCATCACCCTCAAATGTAAGGGTTTACCCGGGTCAATCCAAGCCCGCATGTCGCCGCGGGGTCATTCGGCTGCGCAAAACGCCACAGATGGCGGGGCACGGCGACGGGCAGTCAGACCGGCATCGCGGTGGTGGCCTTGACGCGGTCCAGCACGAAGCTGGTCTTGCAGTCCTGCACGCTCGGATGTTTGAGCAGGGTGTCCATGATGAACCGGCTGTAGTGCGCCATGTCGGCCACGACCACGCGCAGCAGGTAATCCATCTCGCCGGTCAGTGCCGCGCATTCCACCACTTCGGGCCAGGTCTGCACGCTGGCGCGGAACAGGTCCATCGGGTTGCGCTTGTGGCTTTCCGTGTGCTTTTCGAGGCGCACGTTGAGGTAGGCCGTCATGCCCAGCCCCACGGATTCGGGCCTGACCAGCGCGACGTAGCGGTCGATCACGCCGGCCTCCTCGAGCCGGCGCACGCGCCGCAGCACGGCGCTGGGTGAGAGGTTCACCGCCTCGGCAACCTGGTCGTAGGTGGCACGGCCGTCTTCCTGGAGCCTGCGCAGGATCAGGCGGTCGAGCTTGTCGAGTGCATTCATTGCTCTGATTGTGCATGATTCATGCGCATTCAATAGCAATCACGCCCCAAACGGCATGAAAACTGCAGGGTAGCGACGATAAAGTGGCACGATCAACCGGAGACAAGCATGAACGCCCCACTGCCCGCACAAGCCGCCCCCGCCTTCGAGCCTTGGGACAATCCCATGGGCACCGACGGTTTCGAATTCATCGAATACGCCGCACCCGATCCGAAGGCCATGGGCGAAGTGTTCGAACGCATGGGCTTCCGCCCGGTCGCGAAGCATCGCCACAAGGACGTGACGCTGTATCGCCAGGGCACGATCAACTTCATCATCAATGCCGAGCCCGATTCGTTCGCGCAACGCTTCGCGCGGCTGCACGGCCCGAGCGTGTGTGCGATCGCGTTCCGCGTGCAGGACGCCAAGGCCGCTTACGAGCGCGCCATCTCGCTGGGCGCCTGGGGTTTTGCCGGCAAGGCGGGCCCAGGCGAGCTCAACATCCCGGCCATCAAGGGCATCGGCGACAGCCTGATCTACCTGGTGGACCGCTGGCGCGGCAAGAACGGCGCGCAGCCCGGCGACATCGGCAACATCGGCTTCTACGACGTGGATTTCGAAGCCCTGCCAGGTCTGACCGCCGAAGAGGCGCTCACGCCCACGGGCAACGGCCTCACCTACATCGATCACCTCACCCACAACGTGCACCGCGGCCGCATGAACGAGTGGGCCGAGTTCTACGAGCGCCTGTTCAACTTCCGCGAGGTGAAGTACTTCGACATCGAGGGCCAGGTGACGGGCGTCAAGAGCAAGGCCATGACCAGCCCCTGCGGCAAGATCCGCATCCCGATCAACGAGGAAGGCAAGGAGCAGGCCGGCCAGATCCAGGAATACCTGGACATGTACCGCGGCGAAGGCATCCAGCACATCGCCATGGGTTCGGACGATCTGTATGCCACGGTCGACAGGCTCAAGGCCCGGGGCGTCAAACTGCTCGACACCATCGACACCTACTACGAGCTGGTCGACAAGCGCATTCCGGGTCACGGCGAACCGGTCGATGAGCTGTTCAGGCGCAAGATCCTGATCGACGGCAAGGCAGGCGCCCTGCTGCTGCAGATCTTCAGCGAGAACCAGCTGGGTCCGATCTTCTTCGAATTCATCCAGCGCAAGGGCGACGACGGGTTCGGCAACGGCAACTTCAAGGCGCTGTTCGAGAGCATCGAGCTCGACCAGATCCGCCGAGGTGTTCTGACCACCCCCGATGCGGCCTGACGGCCGCCTCCCACTCGAGGGGCATGCCAGCGGCCCGGCAAAGCCGGTTCCGCGGCATCTGGCCTGGATGGCGTCTGAAAGGAGATTCTGTGGCTGTTGAACCTGTTGTCTACGGCGCCAGCGACCGGCCGCCGCGCGGCGACTACGCGCGCGCTGGCGCTGACTACACCTGCTTGCAGGACTACGCCGCCTACACGCAGGACGACCATGACACCTACCGCCGCCTGTACCAGCGCCAGAGCGCGCTGCTGCAGGGCCTGGCGGCCACCGAGTTCATCCGCATGCTGCCGTCGCTCGGCGCCGTCGATCGCATTCCGCGCTTCGACGAGGTCAACGAGCGGCTCTACAAGGCCACGAAGTGGCAGTTGGTGGGCGTGCCCGGGCTGATTCCCGAAGTGCCTTTCTTCACCCTGCTGGCGAACCGCAAGTTTCCGGTGACGGACTGGATCCGCACGCCGAAAGAGTTCGACTACATCGTCGAGCCGGACATCTTCCACGACCTGTTCGGTCACGTGCCGCTGCTGTTCAACCCGGTGTTCGCCGACTACGTGCAACGCTACGGCGAGGGCGGCCTCAAAGCCGAGGCGCTGGGCGCCTGCGAGATGCTTTCGCGCCTGTACTGGTACACGATCGAGTTCGGCCTGATCCGCGAGGGCGAGGGGCTGCGCGCCTATGGCGCCGGCATCCTGAGTTCTTCAGGCGAGCTGCGCTACAGCGTGACCAGCCCCGAGCCGCGCCGCATTCCCCTCGTGCTGGAAGACGTGATGCGCACGCGCTACAAGATCGACACCTTCCAGCACACCTACTTCGTCATCGACAGCTTCGAGCAGCTGTTCGAGATGACGGCGCCCGACTTCACGCCCGTGTACGAACGCGTGCGGGCACTGGGCGAGCGGATGGGGGGCTGAGTCCGCCGGCGCGCAAGTCTCAGGCCGCTGAAGGCAGCCAGGCCTCGAGTGCGGCCCGCGTGGCCGGCCACAGCGCTTCGAGGCGCGCGAACTGCCCGGCCGCATCGGCGGGCATCGTGCCTTCCCGGGCATAGGCCTCGAGCGAGGTGCACAACGCCAGCATGGCCACGGCACCGATGTTGCTGCACGCGCCCTTGAGCGCATGCGCGGCACGCGAAAGTGCGGCGGCGTCGGCTGCCGCGATGGCATCGCCAATGGCGCCGAGGCGCGCTGGCGCGTCGGCGATGAACAGGGCCACGACCTCGCGCGTCATCGACAGTTCGTCGTCGTCGAACTCGCGGAATTCGCTCAGGCGGCTGAAGTCCACCAGGGCTGGCACCTCGCTGGGAGGCGGCACGGCGGCCACCGCGTCGGCGCGCGCGGCCACGCCGTCGGACACGGCCACCGTCGCCGCGTCGCCGCCAGCGGGCGTGGCCACCCATTGCTCCAGCGCGCGCGCCAGCTGCGACACCTGCAGCGGCTTGGTGAGGTAGTCGTCCATGCCGGCGGCCATGCAGCGCGCGCGGTCCTCGGATGAAGCCGCGGCGGTGAGGGCGATGATGGGCGGCGCCGAGACACCCCAATCGGACTTGATCTGCTGCGTTGCCTGCAACCCGTCGACGTTGGGCATGTTGACATCCATCAGCACCGCGCCCAGGCGGGTGCCCTCTGCGCGCAGGCGCGCCACGGCGTCGATGGCCTCGCGACCGTCCACCGCCGTGACGACGTCGTAGCCCAGCTTGCTCACCATGGCGCAGGCCACCTTGAGGTTGACCGCGTTGTCATCGGCCACCAGCACGGGAACGTTCTTGCGCACCTCGGGCACGCGCGCCTGCGCGCGCTGGTCGGGCGTGCTGCCCTGCGTGAGGCAACGCGCCAGCGTGTCGAACAGCTGGTTCTGGCGCGCGGGCTTGAGCAGGCGCGCATCGAACAGGCGCGCGCTGTCGTCGCTGGCGGGCATGAAACCCGAACTGAGCAGTACCAGCGGCAACTTGCGGCTGTCGGCACGCTCGCGCAGGCGCCGCGCGAAGCTGACGCCGTCCATGTCGGGCATGTGCATGTCGGTCACGATGACATGCGGCGGCGCGTCCTGCGCGTCCAGCCAGGCCAGCGCGTGGGCGGCCGATTCGACGCCCGTGACCTGCATGCCCCACAGCTGCAGCTGGCGCGTGAGGATGCGCACGTTGGTGGCATGGTCGTCCACGACCAGCGCCCGCTTGCCGTTGACCACGTCGGTCTGCGCGGGCGTGACGGCCGGCGGGATGTGCGCCACCGGCGCCGCAATGGTGAACCAGAAAGTCGAGCCCACGCCGGGCGTGCTCTCCACGCCTACCTGGCCGCCCATCAGCTCGGCCAGGCGCTTGCAGATGGCCAGGCCCAGTCCGGTGCCTCCGTACTTACGCGTCGTGGAGGCGTCGGCCTGCGTGAAGGCTTCAAACAGTGCGGCGGCGCGATCGGGAGCGATACCGATGCCGGTGTCGGTGACGCGGAACTCGATGATCTCCAGACCCGCCGCGTTGCGGCCGCGGCCCCGCGCCTGCACGGTGACCTCGCCCTTCTCGGTGAATTTGACAGCGTTGTTGACCAGGTTGATGAGCACCTGGCGCAGCCGCGTCACGTCGCCCGCGATGGCCTCTGGCACGGCATCCGGGCCGTCGTGCGGGATGTCGATGATGAGCTCGAGACCCTTCTCCCGCGCGCGGCCGGCCGAAATGTCGCAGGCCTCTTCCACCGCGCCCTGCACCGACAGAGGCTCGGACTCGAGGTCGAGCTTGCCTGACTCGATCTTGGAGAAATCGAGGATGTCGTTGATGACCGCGAGCAGCTGGTCGCTGGAGACGTGAATGGTCTGCAGGTAGTCGCGCTGTTCGGCATCGAGTGGCGTTTCCGCCAGCAGCGTGCTCATGCCGACCACGCCGTTGAGCGGCGTGCGGATCTCGTGGCTCATGGTGGCCAGGAATGCCGCCTTGGCTCGCGCGGCCGAGAGGGCTTCTTCGCGTGAAGCCTCGAGCTCGGCCGTGCGCTCGCGCACGCGGACCTCCAGCGTCTCGTTGGCTTGCTGCAGCGCCAGGGCATCGGCTTCGACCTGGGCCCGGTAACCCTGCAGTTGAACTGCGGAGTCGTGCAGCACCTGCGAGAGCTCCCGCACTTCGCTGATGCGCGTGCTGGTATCGACGGGCGGCACCGCGCCCTGTCCGATCTGGTTGGCGGCGCTGGCCAGCCGCGTCATGCGCCGGCCGATCGCAAAGGCCGTCAGCACGGACAACAGTACGCCCGCCAGTCCGAGTCCGGCCAGCAGCAGCATCGATGTCTCGAAGGCACGCGTCGTCGCCGCCGTGAAATCGGACTCTGGTGAGGACACCACGAGCGTCCAGCCCAACCCCAGCATCTGACCGAACGGCCGCTGCACCAGCATGCGGGTGTCTGCGCCCTTCCCCAGCCGCTGCAGGCTCGTATCGGCCGCCACGGAATCCTTGCGGCGCTGCGCATCGACCTGCTGAACGTGCGCCCATGCGGCGCGGATGCCCGGATTGGCGCTCGAAGCCGGGCTGATGCGCCGCCACGCCCCGTCTGGCGCGCGCGTCACGAGCGCGTCTCCGGCCGAGCCGGCGACCATCAATCCCTGCTCGTCGACGATGAAAGCCACGCCGCGCGCACTGATGCTCTGCGTGCGCAGCAGGTTGTCGAGCTGGCGCAGGTACAGGTCGACCGCGAACACGCCCGCAGCAGCGCCATCGGGCTCATACACCGGCTGGGACAGCGTGACCATGAGCTGGCGGCTGTCTTCAGTGATCTGCAGCGGCGAGAACACGCGGCCTCGGGCTTCAAGTGCGCGCTGGTACCAGGCACGCGTGCGCGGCTCGAAGTTGGCGATCTCCTCACCCACGGGGCGGCTGCGGTCGCCACTGTCCGATGCGATCCAGACTTGCCGGCCGGCGCCAGTGGGGGGCCGATGCGCCACGCGCGTGCCCTCGGCGAGATGCTCCACACTGAAATACTCACCCAGGCGGTTTGCCAGATAGAGCATGGGGGTGTCGGCCGACTGGCGCGTGACCGCGAACGCCATGGGCTCGAAGCTCGACTCGTCACGCAGCCAGGTGCGCGCGCGCGCGGCCTGCGGCTCGGTCATGCGCACCGGCACGATGGCGTTGAGCGCGGCGTGGGCCTGCTGCAGATGCTGCTCGGTGGAGGACTGCACGCGCGTGGCCACGTTCGCCAGGATCTGCCCCGCCAGGTCCTGCACGGCGCCCGAGCTGCCTCTCGCCATGACCAGGGCCACCAGCGCCGCCGGCACGAGGGTGAGCAGCAACAGCAGACTGCCCAGCAGCGTGCGTAGGGAAATCAGGCGCATCGGGCCTCCGAAAATAACGTGGATCGAGGCTGGTGCGAGGCAGGCTTACTGCGCGAGGCCCAGCAGTTCGGCGACATCGAGCGGTGCGCTGCGGCCCGGCAAGTCGACCAGCGCACGTGAGCCGATGCGAACGGCACCGGTTACGCTGCGCAGCACGGTCATGCTGGCCGCGATGGTCCAGCCCATGCCGTGCGCCTGCTTCTGCAGTTGCATGGCCGCCACCACCGCATCGCCCACCGGCAGCACCTGGGCAAGCGTGTTGTGCAGCGGCTCGTGCACACGCGTCAGGGTGACGGGGCCGCTGTGTAGCGCAACGTTGACCTCGAAGCGCGGCAGGCCGCGATCGGCAAACTGCTTTTCCTGATGATGGCGCAGGCGGTGGGCCGAGTCGATCAAGCCGAGCGCCGCGCGAACGGCGCGCAGGCCATGATTGACCGAGCGTGTGTCAGCCTCTTCGGCGAAGATGGCCAGCAGGCCGTCACCCACGAATTGCATGTGGCGCGCGCCGAAGAGGTGCACGGTGTCACCGACGCTCGCGTAGAAGCGCCTGACCAGGTCGCTGAGTTCGTCCTCAGACAGCTTCTCGGCCATCACGCCGTAGTGCGGCATGTCGACGAACAGCACGGTGGCACCGGTCAGCCGGACATCAGCCTCGTCGCCGTCGCCGGTGGGCCAGCGGTCCTGCAGCTCCTTGAACAGGCGCTGCTCATAGAGCTTGGCCAGCTTGTGCTTCTGGTCAGCCAGGGCACTTTGCACGGCAGCGTCGACGGCCAGATTCTGCATGGCGCGGTTCATTTCGCGCTTGCCCAGTTGCGCGGCGACGGCCTCGCGCAATTCGGCCGGATGGAACGGCTTCGTGATGTAGTCGTCGGCGCCCGTGTTCATGCCCTGGCGCATATGGGCGCGCTCCTGCAGCGACGTCAGCAGGATCACGGGCGTGGAGGCCAGGTTGGGACGCGCGCGCAGCGCAGCCAGCATCTCGAAGCCGTTCATCTCGGGCATCTGGATGTCGCTGATGACGAGGTCGGGCTTGCTCTGCTCGGCCATGGCCAGGCCCTGCGCGCCGTTTTCGGCCAACAGGACCTGATAGCCATCTTTTCTGAGAACGGAGCCCACCAGCATCCGCGTCCCGGCATCGTCTTCTGTCACGACGATCAGGGGCATGGGATTTCCTTTTTCTTCACTGCCTTGGGGCCATCATGTATCGCACTTGCGCCCGCAGTTACAGTCGACTTGCAACGAACTGCGACTGAGGTGGTCAGTTTACTGCGAGTCAATGACCCTCAAAGCGTGGTCGATTACCCGCGTGTCGAACGCCATGCAGACGTGCGCGACGCCCGGCAGGAAGCGGTTGTCTGCCCCTGGAAGTGTTGCCGTGCTTGCAGGAAACACGATGTTGTCGGCGCTGGAGTACCAGCAGGTAATGGCCGCACCGTGGGCCGTCGTCCGGTCTTCGGCTGCCGCCAGTTGACACAGCCAGTCGCAATCAGGCCGCATCTGGCTGGCATTGGGGGAGCGGGCGAAGCGGCTGAGCCAGGTGCCCCGGTGTGGAGAGCCGATGGTGATGACGTGCGCGGCCCGCTGCCGGTTCCGGCCCCGGGCAAGCCAGGCACGCGCCGCCAGCCCTCCCATGCTGTGGCAGACCAGTACGGGAGCGAGCCCGGTGGCAGCCTCGGCCTGGCTCACCGCCTTGTCGATGATGGGAATGTAATCGTCGATCGTGCCGAACACCGGCTCCAGGTTGACAGCCACGAACGGCCGGCCGGTGCGGCGCAAGGGGTTGAGCCAGGGTGTCCAGAAGCCTCGGTTGCAGACGAATCCGTGCACGAACACGAAGGCGCGGCGGCCTCGTGCGTCGGGCGGCAGATGGTCGGGCACGGCGTGTGACGCGAACGGCTGGCGCCAGCAGAAGATCGCCGGCGTGGTGCGGACCTCGGCCCACCAGGCACGGACCATCTGAGCGGCGCTGGCGCGGGGCGCGGGATCGTGCCGGTTGACCCAGTGTGCCAGCGCGAATTCCAGCGCAAGCACCGGCGCATGCACATACAGAATAAGGATGCCCCCTGCGGCTGCAACGAGAGGCGCGTCGCTGGCAAACCACCAAGCCACCCACCCCAGGGCCGCAGCGATCAGAAGGAAGGTGGTCAGTTGCTGCATTCGGGCGAGCATGTGGGCATTGTCCCCGATGCGACGTCGCCAGCCCCGACCTAGGACAAGACCCGAGGGGCTTGCCGGTGCCCGGATTCGACAATGTCCGCAACAGAGGAGACTGACATGCAGAAGATCTGGCTGGACAGCTATCCGGCAGGTGTGGCTCACGACGTAGAGCCCGAGCGTTATCGCTCGCTCGTGCATCTGCTCGACGAGTCGTTCCAGCGGCACGCGCAGCGGCCATTCACCGTGTGCCTGGAACGGTGGATGAACTATGGCGAGCTCGACGAGCTGTCGACCGATCTCGGAGCCTGGCTGCAGTCGACGGGTCTGCCCGCCGGATCGCGCGTGGCCATCATGGTCCCCAACGTGCCCCAGTTCCCGGTGGCCATGGCAGCGGTGCTGCGCGCAGGCTATACCTGCGTGAACGTCAATCCGCTCTACACGGCCCGCGAGCTCAGGCACCAGCTACACGACTCCGGAGCCGAGGCCATCATCATCCTGGAGAACTTCGCCCACACGCTGGAAGAAGTCATCGAGGACACCCCCGTACGGCACGTGGTCGTCACCGCCATGGGCGACCAGCTCGGCTTCTGGTATGGGCGCTGGATCACATTCGCCGTGCGCCATCTGGCGAGGATGGTGCCGGCCTACAAATTGCCGCTGACGGGGGACCGTACGGTGACTCGCTGGAGCGACGCGCTCGCCCAGGGCGCCGGCATGAAGTTGCAGCGCGTGGACAGTACGCTGGATTCGATTGCCTTTCTGCAATACACCGGCGGCACCACGGGCCTGTCGAAGGGCGCCGTCCTGACCCACCGGAACATCGTGGCAGCGGTGCTTCAAGCAGAAGCCTGGTTCACGCCGGCGCTGGGCAAGGTGGGCGACGTGAGCCGCACGCACAGCATTGCCGCCCTGCCGCTGTACCACATCTTCGCGCTGACACTGTGCCTGCTGGCCATTCGTTGGGGCTCGCACATGACACTGGTGCCGAACCCTCGCGACATCGGAAAGTTCGTCGAGACCCTCAAGCGCCGGCCTTTCCACATGTTGCCGGCGGTGAACACGCTGTTCAATGCGTTGCTGCAGCACCCGCAGTTCCGCAGTGTCGACTTTTCAAGCCTCTGCGTGTCGCAAGCCGGCGGCATGGCGGCTTCGGAAGGCACGGCGCGTCAGTGGCAGAAGGCCACGGGTTGCGCCATGATTGAAGGCTGGGGGATGAGCGAGACGTGTGCCATCGGCACCAACAACCCGGTCACCAACGCGCATTTCACGGGATCCATCGGGCTGCCGTTGCCGGGCGTGGACATCGCGATCAAGGACGACGCAGGCCAGTCCCTGCCAGTCGGCGAGGCTGGCGAGATCTGTATCCGCGGCCCCAACGTGATGACCGGCTATTACAACCAGGCAGAGGAGACGCGGCAGGCGTTCACGGCCGACGGGTTCATGCGCACAGGGGACATCGGCATCATGGACGACGCCGGCTACACCCGCATCGTCGATCGGAAGAAGGACATGATCCTCGTGAGCGGCTTCAACGTGTTTCCGAACGAACTCGAGAACGTCGTCTCCATGTGCCCGGGCGTGGTGGAGTGCGCAGCGGTTGGCGTCCCCGACGACAAGCAGGGCGAAGCGATCAAGCTGTTCGTCGTCAAGAACAACGCCTCGCTGACCGAAGAGGAAGTGGCCGCCTACTGCGCCGACAACCTCACCGGGTACAAGCGCCCCAAGTACATCGAGTTCCGCGACGACTTGCCAAAGACCAACGTCGGCAAGATTCTCCGACGCGAACTGCGCAGCGGGCGATAGCGTGAACCCGCCAGTTCTGCCAGAAGACATCATCGTCTTCGAGCGTGGCTGGCTGTCGTCGAACAATATCCTGCTCAAGGGCGAGAGCGGCTGCCACGCTTTGGTCGACAGCGGCTACGCGACCCATGCACCCCAGACGCTGGCCCTGGTTCGGGAGGCTCTGCAAGGCGAGCCACTGTCAGCGCTGGTGAATACGCACCTCCACTCCGATCACTGTGGTGGCAATCACACGCTCCAAGTTGCGCACCCGGATCTGCAGACGCTCATTCCTGCCGGATGCGCGGCGGAGGTCGGAAGCTGGGATGAGGATCGTCTGTCATACAAAGCCACGGGCCAACTGTGCGAGCGCTTTGGTTTCGACGGACTCCTTGTTCCAGATCATTCGGTGCCGCTGGGCCGCCGTCGATGGGAGGTGCACGCGGCACCTGGCCATGACCCCCAATCCATCGTTCTCTTTGAGCCCGAGCATCGGGTGCTCATCTCGGCCGATGCCTTGTGGCAACACGGATTCGGTGTCGTGTTTCCAGAGCTGGAGGGAGCGAACGCGTTCGCTGATGTCGGTCGCACGCTCGATCTCATTGAGCGACTGCGTCCACGGATCGTGATACCAGGCCACGGGCCGGTGTTCTTCGATGTCGATGCCGCGCTAAGGCGCGCACGCGAGAGACTCATCGCCTTCATCGAGAACCCTGCCAGGCATTCGATGCACGCGGCCAAGGTCCTGCTGAAATTCAAGCTGCTGGAGGTTCAGCGGATCGAGCGACGCGCCCTGCTCGGCTGGGCCAAGTCCACGCCGTATTTTCAACTGGTGCATGCAAGGCACGCACACACTCAGGATCTGGAAGGCTGGCTGCTGGAATTGACGGCTCAGCTTGCAAAGTCTGGCGCTGCCAGCATCAATGATGACTGGATCTCGAACGCCTAGAAGCTGAAGCCAAAAAAGAAAAGCCCGGTCATTTCTGACCGGGCTTTCTCGCTGTAAGAGCCTGACAATGTCCTACTTTCACACGGGAACCCGCACTATCATCGGCGCAGACGCGTTTCACTGTCCTGTTCGGGATGGGAAGGAGTGGTACCACGTCGCTATGGTCATCAGGCATAACTTGTCGTCATCTTGACCAAATCAAGACAACCAATTCATAGAGCAAATCAGCTTCAATTTTGAATGCGTCACTTGGCATAACAACCTTGATCGCAGATCAAAGTTATAGGGTCAAGCCGCACGAGCAATTAGTATCAGTTAGCTTAACGCATTACTACGCTTCCACACCTGACCTATCAACGTCCTGGTCTTGAACGACTCTTTAGGGGGCTCGAGGCCCCGGCAGATCTCATCTTGAAACGAGTTTCCCGCTTAGATGCTTTCAGCGGTTATCTCTTCCACACATAGCTACTCGGCAATGCCACTGGCGTGACAACCGATACACCAGAGGTGTGTCCAC
>JAGOCV010000252.1 GCA_017998575.1 Burkholderiaceae bacterium | reverse complement strand
GGCCGGCGCTGCGTCACGCGCGTGAGCAGCGGCGTGAAGTCCGGCGTCATCTGCGGCGCGAAGTCGGTGGAGACGATGGTCAGCCCTGCCTTCTGCGCCAGCGGCGCGAAGGCGGCGGCGCCGCCGCGGCCGAAGTCCGAATCCTCGCCCACCACGGCAATGGTCTTGAACACCTTCTTCTGGCCCAGGTACTCGGTCAGGCCCTGCGCCATGCGCAGGTCGTCCGGGCTCAGGCGGAACATGTAGGGGTTGCCGCCGGCGCCCGAGAGTTCGCCGATCTTCGGGCTCGAAGAGACGGCGGTGACCATGGGGATCCTGGCCTCGGCAATGATCGGCATCATCGCCAGCGTGGCGCTGGAGCAGTGCGCGCCCACGATGGCGCTGACCTTGTCCTGTACCAGCTTGCGCGCGGTGTTGGCACCTTCGGTGGGATTGCAGCGGTTGTCGGCCTGGATGACCTCGATCTTCTTGCCCAGCAGGCCACCGGCCGCGTTGATCTCTTCGACAGCGAGGTCGACGCCCCACTTCTCCCACTCGGACGCGGCGGCGGCCGGGCCGGTGAAGCCGCTGGAGAAGCCGATGCGGATGGTGTTCTGCGCCTGGGCACCGAACGAGGCGAGGGCCATGGCGACAGCCACGGCGGATGCGGAACAGAAATACTTCATGGAATGCTCCTGGGGTTGGGATGGAACGCGGGGACGAACGCAGGGGTGAAGAGGCGGGGCCGCACGGGCCTTACTTGATGTGCGGCATCACCTCTTCGGCGAACAGCTGCATCTGCTCGATCAGGTCGGGCACCGAGCTGGCGGCGAAGTAGATGCCCAGCAGGTGGGTCACGCCGGCCTCGCCGAGCGCATTGCACTTGTCGACGATCTCGGCCGGTGTGCCGACGAGGTTGGACTCGGTCATGGTCAGCGAACCCTGGTCCTTGAGCGTGGACTTCTTCAGGGACACCAGATGCTTGTACATCTGGCTGGACTCGAAATCGGCCACGGCCTTCGCGCGGTCGCGGTCGATGCGGCAGATGAACTGCGGCGCCACTTCGAGCGTGCGCCAGTCGCGGCCCACGCGCTCGCAGTGCTCCCTGAGCTGGGACACGCCTTCGCGCACCTTGCTCACGTGCAGGCCGGCGGGCAGCCAGCCGGTGCCGTATTCGGCCGCGCGGCGGATGTTGTTGGGGTTGTTGCCGCCCACCAGGATGGGGATCTGCTTTTGCAGCGGCTTGGGCCACAGTTCGACGTCGCGGTAGTTGTAGAACTTGCCTTCGTACGAAGCGACGCGCTCGGTCAGCAGCTTGATCAGCGCATGCGCGCCTTCTTCCACGATGTCGCCGCGCTGCAGCGGCGAGTCGGGCTGCACGGCGTCGAACTCCTCGCGGTAGGCGCCGATGCCCAGGCCCAGCTCCAGCCGGCCGCCGCTGAAGTGGTCGAGCGTGCAGATCTGCTTGGCCGTGACCACGATGTCGCGGCGCATCGGCAGCACCAGGATGCCGGTGCCGAAGCGCAGCTTCTTCGTGATGGATGCGAGGTAGGCGTAGGTGATCAGCGGTTCCCAGAAGCGCGGCGGGGTGGGGAACTCTTCGCGCACGTAGTGCTGCGTGGTCATGTGGTCGTTGCCCCAGACGGAGTGGTAGCCGTACTTCTCGGCGGCCAGGGCGATGTCGATCACGGCCTGCGGATCGGAGAACGGGATCGGGTAGGTGAGGCCCTCCATGCCGGTGGGCAGTCCTGCGCTGACTTTCATGTCGGTCTTCCTGTGGTGTCGGGATGAGTGGTGGGTGGATGGTTCTGCTCAGGCCGCTGCCGATGCGCCAGAGCGGCGCCGTGCCGTGGCGGGCAGGTCGGGCTGGCCATCGGCGCCGATGACGACGCCGTAGTCGTGCTCGGCCGCCTCGCGCGAGACGAGGCCGAAGCGCACGTCTTCGGCCACGCGCGCCGGATCGCGCTTCATCGGATCGCCCAGGCCGCCGCCGCCGGGCATTTCCATGAGGAAGGCCTCGCCGGGCTGGATCGTCTGCTGGCCCTTGCCGCGCAAGGTGCGGCCGGCGCTGGTGGTGAGCACGCCGCGCGCGCCGTCGTGGCCGCCCTCGCGCCCGCGCGGCGGAAAGGTCACGCGGTCGTAGTTGGCGCTGATGAGGAAGGGCGCGTCGTCCAGGTGCACCGCCTCCATCACCTGGCCCAGGCCGCCGCGGAATTCGCCCGCGCCGCCCGAATCCACGCGGTACTCCTTGCGGCGCACGAGGATGGGCGAGAGCGCCTCGGTGATCTCGATCGGGCAGTTCTTCACGCCGCTCGGGAAGGCCGTGGCCGACATGCCGTCCAGCCCCGGCCGTGCACCCGTGCCGCCCGAGTGGAAGCTCATCACGTTGAAGGCCCGCGACTTCGCGATCAGCTCCAGGTCGGCCTCGATGCGGCTGTCGCCGCCCATGGCGAACAGGTTCCACAGGCACGAGGTGCCTTCGGCCGGCACGCCGTTCTTCACCGATTGCGCCAGGCACCCGAACATCAGGTCGGGCAGCAGCTGGCCGGTGATGTGGCGCGTGGCCACGGGCGAGGGGTGCTGCGCATTGAGGATGCAGCCCTCGGGCGCGCGGATGCGGATGATCGAGAGCGACCCCGCGTTGTTGGGCACCTTGGGCGAGACGATGCACTTGATGCCGAAACTGGCGTAGGCCTCGGTGTAGCAGAAGGGCACGTTGATGCCGAAGGCCGACACGCCCGAGGTGCCCTCGAAGTCCACGTCGATGCCGGTGGCGCTCACCGTCATGGTGGCCACCAGCGTCACGGGCTTGTCGTAGCCGTCCACCGTCATCTCGTGGCGGAAGGTGCCGGCGGGCAGTTGCGCCACGGCTTCCAGGCTGGCCTCGCGCGAGCGCTCGAGGATGTGGGTGGCCAGCGTGTCCAGCGACTCGAGCCCGAACTCGTCCATCATCGCCAGCAGGCGGCGCGCACCGATCTTGTTGCAGGCGGCCAGCGAGAACAGGTCGCCGATCACCTGCGTGGATTCGCGCACGTTGCCGCGGATGACTTCCACCAGCGCCTCGTCCACCTGGCCTGCGCGCGAGAAGTGCAGCAGCGGGATGTAGATGCCTTCCTCGTACACCTGGCGCGCGTCGGGCCCCATGCCGCGTCCGCCCACGTCCACCATGTGGCTGGTGGAGGCCAGCAGGCCGATGGCGCGGCCGTTGCGGAAGGCCGGCGTGACGAAGGTGAAGTCGTGCAGGTGGCCGGTGCCCTTCCACGGGTCGTTGGTGAAGAACACGTCGCCGTCCTTCATCGTCTCCAGCGGGTACTTCTCCAGAAAATGCACCACGGCGCGCGCCATGGCGTTGACGTGGCCGGGCGTGCCGGTGACGGCCTGGGCCAGCATGCGGCCCTGTGCGTCGAACACGCCGGCCGAGACGTCGCCGGCCTCGCGCGTGGAGGTGGAAAAGCCGGTGCGGATCAGGGTCAGCGCCTGTTCCTCGGTGACCGCGATCAGGCGGTCCCACATCACCTGCATCTGGATCTGGGACAAGGACGACAGGTTCATGACGTGGCTCCCTTGCGCTCCATGACGATGTAGCCGAGCGCGTTGATGGTGGCGGTGAAGCCCGCGGTCACCAGCGTCGAGGTTTCTTCCTCGGCGATGATGGCCGGGCCGGGGATGGCGACGCCCGGCGCGAGGCCGAAGCGCCAGTACAGCGGCACCGGCCGGCGCTCGCCGGTGGCGGCGTCGAACATCGGGCGCTCGCCGGCCGGCGTGGCCTGCTCGCGCGTGGCGGGCGTGGGCGGGCAGGGCTCGGGCGGCGGCGTGGCGGCGGCCATGCGCAGCGCCCAGCTGGTGATCTCCACCTGCATGCCGGGGATGGTGATGCCGAACACGCGTTCGTACTCGGCCTCGTAGGCCGCGCGCAACTGCTCGGGCGCGGCTGCGCCGAAGGCGTCGCCCGGGATGCGCACGGTGAGGTCGTGGCCCTGGCCGGCGTAGCGCATGTCGGCGGTCCACACCTCGGTGAGTTCGGCCGTGGGCTCGCCGGCGCGGATGAAGTCGCGCGCCGTGCTGCGCATTTCTTCGCGCATGGCGTTGATGGCCGAGGGCTCGGCCAGTTGCGACAGCGCGGTGTAGCGCGTGCGCACCACCTCGAAGGCCACGGGCGCGAGCAGGAAGCCCACGGCCGAGCCCACGCCCGCGCCGGTGGGCACCAGCACGCGGGCGATGTCCAGCTTCTCGGCCAGCCGCGCAGCATGCAGCGGCGCGGCGCCGCCGAAGGCGATCATGGTGCGGCCGGCCAGCTCCTTGCCGCGCTCCACCGCATGCACGCGCGCGGCGTTGGCCATGTTTTCCTCGACCACTTCGACGATGCCGTAGGCCGACTGCTCTGGCGTGAAGCCCAGGCGCGCGCCGATCACGTCGTCCATCGCCCTGGCCGACTTCGACGGGTCGAGCGCGATCGTGCCGCCCGCGAAGCGCGCGGGGTCGATGGCGCCCAGCACCATGTCGGCATCGGTCACCGTGGGCTGCGTGCCGCCGCGGTCGTAGCAGGCCGGGCCCGGCTCGGAAGCCGCGCTCTCGGGGCCGACCTGGATGCGCTTCATGGCGTCGACGCTGGCGATGGAGCCGCCGCCGGCACCGATCTCCACCATCTCCACCACCGGAATGCGCAGCGGCAGGCCGCTGCCTTTCATGAATCGGTAGGCACGCGCCACTTCGAAGGTGCGCGAGTACTGCGGCTCGCCATCGTCGATCAGGCACACCTTGGCCGTGGTGCCGCCCATGTCGAACGACAGCACCTCGTCGTAGCCGCACTGCTGCGCCAGCTGCGAGGCCAGGATGGCGCCGCCGGCCGGGCCCGATTCCACCAGGCGGATGGGGAACATGCTCGCCGTCTCCAGCGTCGTCAGGCCGCCGGCCGAGGTGATGAGGAACACCGGGCAGGCGAAGCCCTGCGTGGCCAGCGCGGCCTTCAGGCGGCCCAGGTAGCCGGCCATCACCGGCTGCACGTAGGCATTGGCCACGGCGGTGGACCAGCGCTCGTACTCGCGGATCTCGGGGCTCACGTCGCTGGAGAGCGTGATCCACAGATGCGGCAGGCGCGCCTTGAGGATGTCGCGCGCGCGCTGCTCGTGCGCCGGCCAGGCGTAGGAATGCAGGAAGCCGATGGCCACGCTCTCCACCTTCTCCGCGGCCAGCTGGTCGGCGATGCGGCCGAGCGCCGCTTCGTCCAGTGGCTCGATCTCGTTGCCGCGCGCATCCATGCGCTCGGGCACCGACAGGCGCAGCGGGCGCGCCACCAGCGGCGGCGGCTTGTCCATGAGGATGTCGTACTGCTCGAAGCGGTTCTCGAACGCCATCTCGATGGAGTCGCGGAAACCCTCGGTGCACACCAGCGCCGTCTTCGCGCCCTTGCGCTCGATGATGGCGTTGGTGGCCAGCGTGGTGCCGTGCACCAGCACGTCGATGTCGGCCGGCGTGAGCTGTGCCTTGGCCAGGATGGTGGCGATGCCGTTGAGCACGCCCTCTTCGGGCGCACGTGGCGTGGTCAGCACCTTGGCGCTGACGCGGCGGCCGCCCACGTCCAGGGCCAGGTCGGTGAAAGTGCCGCCGATGTCGACGGCGAGGCGAGCGCGTGCGCCCATGGGTGTGATCTCCTCGGAATTCAGGATGCTTCGGTGGGTGCGGCGGCGGCCGCCTCGGAGGCGGTGACGCCCAGGTAGGCCTGGCTCACGCGCGGATCGTTCATCACCTCGTCGGCCGGGCCTTCCATGAACTTGCGGCCCAGCTCCAGCACGATGGCGGTGTCGGACATGCGCAGCGCGCCGTGCACGTTCTGCTCGACCATGAGCACGGTCACGCCGGTGTCGGCCACGCGGCGCGCCATCTCGAACACGTCCTGCTGCATGCGCGGCGAGAGGCCCAGCGAAGGCTCGTCCAGCAGCAGCAGGCGCGGCTTGAGCAGCATGACCATGGCGGTCTCCAGCATCTGCTGCTCGCCGCCGGACATGTTGCCGGCCAGCATGCCCAGCTTGCCCTTGAGGAAGGGGAACAACTCCAGCACCGGCGCGATGGCCGCATCGTGCTGGCGGCGCGGCAGGGTGTAGCAG
>JAGOCV010000251.1 GCA_017998575.1 Burkholderiaceae bacterium | reverse complement strand
CCTCGGGCAGGAAGCCACTGTTCTTCTGGTTGCTGCGCCAGTTCTTCAGGTCTTTTTCCTGGTGCGGGATGTTGATGTCGCCGCACAGCACGAACTCGCGCGTGGCCTTGAGCTGAACGAGGTAAGGGAAGAACCCGGCCAGGAAGCGGAACTTGGCCAGTTGCCGCTCTTCTCCCGACGAGCCGCTGGGGAAATAGCAGCTGATGATGGAGAGCTTGCGCTTGGGGGTGTCGAAGCGCAGCTCCAGGTAGCGGCCCTCGGCATCGAACTCGGTGTCGCCCCAGCCGATCACCACGTCGCTGGGTTCGTGGCGGCTGTAGACGCCAACCCCCGAGTAGCCCTTCTTCTCGGCGAAGTGGAAGTGGCCCTTCATGCCGGCCAGGTCTTCGAACTTGCCCGCGATGTCGGCCGCCTGCGCCTTGATCTCCTGCACGCAAATACAATCCGGCGCGTGGCCCTCGACCCACTGGACTACGCCCTTGGTGGCGGCGGAACGGATGCCGTTGAGGTTGAGGCTGGTGAGTTTGAACAAGGATGTCCCCATGGCGGTTGAAGGCGCGGAGCCGGTCTTGCAAGACCCGCTGGCCCAGGATTTCGTGCAGTTTTCCGTCGAGGCCGGCGTGCTGCGTTTCGGCGAATTCAAGACCAAGGCCGGACGGCAGTCGCCGTATTTCTTCAATGCGGGCCTGTTCGACGACGGCGGCAAGCTCGGACGGCTGGCGCAATTCTATGCACGCCGCATCCTGGACAGCGGCATCGAGTTCGACATGCTGTTCGGCCCGGCCTACAAGGGTATTCCGCTGGTGGCGGCCGTGGCCATCGAGCTTGCACGGCTGGGCCGCAATGTGCCTTTCGCCTACAACCGCAAGGAAGCCAAGGACCATGGCGAGGGCGGCTCGCTGGTGGGCGCGCCGCTGGCGGGGCGGGTGATGATCGTCGACGACGTGATGTCCGCCGGCACCGCGGTGCGCGAATCCATCGCCATCATCGAGCGCGCGGGCGCCACGCCCCATGCGGTGGCGCTGGCCCTCGACCGGCAGGAGAAAGCCACCGAGAACGGGCAGGACGTGCCTTACAGCGCCGTGGCCTATGTCCGCCGCGAACTGGGGCTGCAGGTTTGTGTGATTGCGAGGCTGGCAGATTTATTGCAGTATCTGGCGCAGCGCGGTGCCGCGGAGTTCGGCGCCCACCATCAGCGCGTGCTGGCCTACCGCGAGCGCTACGGCGCGGGCTGAGGCCGCAGCGCCCCGGCGGTGAGCTCCCAGGGACAGCAGAACAAGGAAACACACCGTCGTGCCAAGCCGCCGCCTCCTCCCCTTTTCCGCCCGCTCCGGCGCCTTGTCGCTGGGATGGGTGCTGATGACGGCAGCGGCACCGGCGATGGCGCAGGGCATCTACACCTGCACCGATGCCAAGGGACGGCGACTCACGTCCGACCGGCCCATCATCGACTGCATCGACCGCGAGCAACGCGTGCTCAATCCCAGCGGCACGGTCAAGCGCACGGTCGAGCCGACCTGGACGGCGCGCGAGCAGGCCGAGCGTGACGAGCGCCGCCGGCAGCAGGCGGCCGAGGACGCGCGCGCGCTGGAAGAAAAGCGGCGCGAACGCGCGCTGCTGATCCGCTACCCCAGCATCGAGGTGCACGCACGCGAGCGGGCCGAAGCACTGGCCCAGGTGGACGACGTCATCGCCGCCGCACGCAAGCGCTCGGACGAACTGGCCAAGCAGAAAGCCCAGATCGACGCCGAATTCGAGTTCTACAAGAAAGACCCCACCCGCGCGCCCGCCTCGCTCAAGCGCCAGCGCGAGGACAACGACCAGAGCCTGGCCATCCAGGCCAAGTTCATCGCCGATCAGGACGGCGAGAAGCGCCGCGTGAACGCGCGCTTCGACGACGAACTCGTGCGCCTGAAAGAGCTCTGGGCCGCCCAGGCCGCCGGCCGGGCCAGCGCCGCGCAGCACACCACCACGCGGCCCTGAGCGGCGCACGCCGGCCGGGGCCGGCGTTGTGCCACCTGCGTGTCGGGTCAGCCCTGTTGCAGCTTGCGGCGCAGCAGGTCGTTCACCTGCTGCGGATTGGCCTTGCCGCGGCTGGCCTTCATGGCCTGGCCGACCAGCGCATTGAACGCCTTGTCCTTGCCCGCGCGGAACTGCGCCACGTTGTCGGCGTTGGCGGCGAGCACCTCGTCGATGATCTTCTCGAGCTCGCCGCTGTCGTTCATCTGCCGCAGGCCCCGCGCTTCGATGACGGCGTCCACGTCGTGGCCTTCGCCGCTCCATAGCGCCTCGAAGACCTGGCGTGCCGCGGCGTTGGACACCGTGCCGTCGGCGATGCGGCCGATCAGCGCGCCCAGTTGCGCCGCCGAGACAGGCGCCGCCTCGATGCCGGTATCCCCTGCGTTGAGCCGGCGGGAGACCTCGCCCATGATCCAGTTGCTTGCCAGCTTGGGCTGGCCGCAGGCCCTGGCAGCCGCTTCGAAATACGCGCCCATGGCCTTGCTCTGCGTGAGCGTGGTCGCGTCGTACTCGGGCAGGCCGTAGTCGGCCACGAAGCGCGACGCCATGGTGCGCGGCAGCTCGGGCATGTCGGCGCGCACGGCATCGATCCACTCGGGCGCGATCACCAGCGGCGGCAGGTCGGGATCGGGGAAGTAGCGGTAGTCGGCCGCGTCTTCCTTGGTGCGCATGGCGCGCGTCTCGCCCGTGTCGGGATCGAACAGCACGGTGGCCTGCTGGATCGCGTGGCCGTCCTCGATCTGCTCGATCTGCCAGCGCACCTCGAAATCGATGGCCTGCTGCATGAAGCGGAAACTGTTGAGGTTCTTGATCTCGCGCCGCGTGCCGAACGGCTGGCCGGGTTTCCTCACCGAGACGTTGGCGTCGCAGCGGAACGAGCCCTCCTGCATGTTGCCGTCGCAGATGCCGATCCACGTCACGATCTTGTGCAGCTCTTTTGCGTAGGCCACGGCCTCTTCCGACGAGCGCATGTCGGGTTTGGTGACGATCTCCAGCAACGGCGTGCCCGCGCGGTTGAGATCGATGCCGCTCATGCCCACGAAGTCTTCGTGCAGCGACTTGCCCGCGTCTTCCTCGAGGTGGGCACGCTCCAGTTGCACCGTCTTCTTCTCGCCGTCGACGAAGAACGAGATCTCGCCGCCCTGTACGACCGGGATCTCGTACTGGCTGATCTGGTAGCCCTTGGGCAGATCGGGATAGAAGTAGTTCTTGCGCGCGAACACCGAGCGCGGCGCCACGTGTGCGCCGATGGCCAGGCCCAGGCGGATGGCGCGCTCGACCGCGCCGCGGTTCATCACGGGCAGCGTGCCGGGCAGCGCCAGATCCACCGGCGAGGCCTGCGTGTTCGGCTCGGCGCCGAAGTCCGTCGGGGCACGGCTGAAGATCTTGCTGTCGGTGGAGAGCTGGGCGTGCGTCTCGAAGCCGATCACGACTTCGTAGCCCTGCACCAGCAGCGATTTCGTCTTGCTCTTGTCGCTCATGGTCAGATTCCTGCGGGCGTCTTCGCGTGCCAGTCGGTGGCCTGCTGGAAGCGGTGCGCGGCATTGAGCA
This sequence comes from Burkholderiaceae bacterium, assembly GCA_017998575.1. The sequence goes on along the minus strand of JAGOCV010000251.1, from coordinate 2,515 downwards.
GCTTCGCTTCACCGAAGTAGTTGCCGATGAGCTGCAGGCCCACGGGCATGTCGCCGGCGCCGAAGCCGCACGGCAGGCTCAGACCGGGCAGGCCGGCCAGCGAGGCGGGCAGGGTGAAGATGTCGGCCAGGTAGCTGGCGACCGGATCGTCGGCCTTCTCGCCGAGCTTCCAGGCCACGGTGGGCGCCACCGGCCCGGCGATCACGTCGCATTGCGCGAAGGCCTGCTGGAAGTCGTCGGCGATCATGCGGCGGATCTTCTGCGCCTGCAGGTAGTAGGCGTCGTAGTAGCCGTGCGAGAGCACGTAGGTGCCCACCATGATGCGGCGCTTGACCTCATCGCCGAAGCCTTCGGCGCGGGTTTTCTTGTACATGTCGACCAGATCGGTGTAGTCCTTCGCGCGGTGGCCGAACTTCACGCCGTCGAAGCGCGAGAGGTTGGACGACGCTTCGGCCGGCGCGATCACGTAGTACACGGGAATGGCGAGCTCGGTGCGCGGCAGCGAGATGGGCACCAGCGTGGCGCCGAGCTTCTCGTACTCCTTGAGCGCCGCATCGATGGCCGTGCGCACGTCGGCCGCCAGGCCATCGCCGAAGAACTCCTTCGGGATGCCGATGCGCAGGCCAGCCAGCGCGTGGCCGAGTGCGAGCGAATAGTCTTCGGCCGGCACGTCGAGCGACGTCGAGTCGCGCGCCACGTCGGGACCGCACAGGGCCGACAGCAGCAACGCGCAATCTTCGGCGCTCTGCGCCATGACGCCGGCCTGGTCGAGGCTGGAGCCGTACGCGATCATCCCGTAGCGCGAGGCGCGGCCGTAGGTGGGCTTGATGCCGGTGACGCCGCAGAAGGCTGCGGGCTGGCGGATCGATCCGCCGGTGTCGGTGCCGGTGGCCGCCGGTGCCAGACGTGCAGCCACGGCCGCCGCGCTGCCGCCCGACGAACCGCCGGGCACGCGCGTGGCGTCCCAGGGGTTGCGCACCGGACCATAGGCGCAGTTCTCGTTGGCCGAGCCCATGGCGAATTCGTCGCAGCTGGTCTTGCCCAGCGTCACGCAGCCCGCATCGGTCAGACGTGCGACCACCGTGGCGTCGAACGGCGAGCGATAGTCTGCAAGCATCTTCGAGCCGGCGGTGGTGGGAAAGTCCCGCGTCACGAACACGTCCTTGTGCGCGATGGGCACGCCAGCGAGTGGCCCGGCGTCGCCGGCGGCAATGCGGGCATCGGCCGCACGGGCCTGGCGCAGCGTGGTGTCTTCGTCCATCGAAAGGAAAGCGCCCCATGCGTCGTGCGCCGGCTGCTCGTTCATCGTGGCTGCGGTGCGTTCGACGGCGTCGATCGTCTTGGCGCGCTTGAGGAAATGCTCGGCGGCTTCGGTGGCCGACACCTCTTTCGCGCGCAGCTTCGCGGCCAGTGCCACGACGCCGAGTTGGTGCAAGTCCGTACTCATTCGATCACCTGCGGCACGAGGAACAGGCCGCGCTCGACGGCTGGCGCGCTGCGCTGGTTGGCCTCGCGGTCGGTCGGGCCGGTGGCGACGTCGTCGGCCAGCCGCAACGCCACCTCGCGCACGGTCTCCACAGGGTGCGACAGCGGCTGCACGCCCGAGGTATCCACAGCGCGCATCTGCTCCACGATGGCGAAGAAGTCGTTGATCTTTGTGAGCATGCGCTCGCTTTCGTCGGGCTGGAGTTCCAGCCGCGCGAGATGCGCGATGCGCGCGATGTCTTCGGCGGAAAGGGACATGGGTCGGGATGGTGGAAAACGTCGCTTGAAACGGCCCGCAACAGGGGCCTGGCGGCAAGTTATTCACAGGGGATGGAGTATTATCCCGCCTTTGGTTGCGAGGCCCCCCGCCGGGCGGACCCGGGCCGCCGCACACGCCCCAGAAGACCGTATTTCCCACCCCTGAAAACTGGCGACGGCTCGCCGAAGTGCGGCCCGTGCCCGAGAGGAACGTAATGTTTGGAGCTTTCCGTCGGTACTTCTCCACCGACCTGGCCATCGACCTTGGCACCGCCAACACCCTGATCTTCGCCCGCGACAAGGGCATCGTGCTCGACGAACCTTCCGTCGTCGCCATCCGCCACGAAGGCGGTCCGCACGGCAAGAAAGTCATCCAGGCCGTCGGCCGCGAGGCCAAGGCCATGCTGGGCAAGGTGCCGGGCAACATCGAGGCGATCCGCCCGATGAAGGACGGCGTGATCGCCGACTTCATCATCACCGAGCAGATGATCAAGCAGTTCATCAAGATGGTGCACCCGCGCTCGCTGCTCGCGCCCAATCCGCGCATCATCATCTGCGTGCCCTGCGGCTCCACCCAGGTCGAGCGTCGCGCCATCCGCGACGCGGCCGAAGCGGCCGGCGCATCGGCGGTCTACCTCATCGAGGAACCCATGGCCGCGGCCATCGGCGCGGGCCTGCCGGTCTCCGAAGCCTCGGGCTCGATGGTGGTCGACATCGGCGGCGGCACCACCGAAGTGGGCGTGATCTCGCTGGGCGGCATGGTCTACAAGGG
>JAGOCV010000250.1 GCA_017998575.1 Burkholderiaceae bacterium | reverse complement strand
CGCATCGACTTGAGCATGCTGGAGATCACCACGCGCGCGTGCGAGCTGTCGTCCACCACCAGGATGCGGCGGCCGGCCAGGTTGCCTTCCAGCATGAGTTCGCGCGGCACCTGCTGCGACCGCGCCAGCCGCGCCGTGAACCAGAACGTGGAGCCCTGGCCATGAACGCTTTCCACGCCCACCGTGCCATGCATGAGCTGGGCGAGCTGCTGCGCGATGGCCAGGCCCAGGCCGGTGCCGCCGAACAGGCGCGTGGTCGACGCGTCGGCCTGCTGGAACGACTGGAACAGCAGGGCCTGCTGCTCGGGCGTCATGCCGATGCCGGTGTCGCGCACGCTGCCTCGCAGGACGAACTCGTGGCCCAGGTCTTCCTGCAGCGCCACGATGATGGCGATCTCGCCGCGGGCGGTGAACTTGACCGCGTTGCTGGCGAAGTTGGTGAGGATCTGGCCCAGCCGGAATGGATCGCCCACCAGCATGCGCGGCAGCCGCTCGTCGATGTCGATCACCACTTCCAGGCCCTTCTCGCCGGCGCGGTCGGCGATCAGGTCGGCCGTGCCCGAGAGCACCGATTCGAGCTCGAAGTCGATGCTCTCCATGTGCAGCTTGCCGGCCTCGATCTTGGAGAAGTCGAGCACGTCGTTGATCACGCCCAGCAGGTGGCGGCCGGCGGAGAGGCTCTTGTGGAGGTAGTTGCGCTGCCGCTCGTCAAGCGCCGTCTTGAGCACCAGCTGCGTCATGCCCAGCACGGCGTTGAGCGGCGTGCGGATCTCGTGGCTCATGTTGGCCAGGAACTGCGACTTGGCCCGCGTGGCCACCTCGGCGGCGGCCAGCGCGGCCTGCAGCCGCCGCGACGAGCGCAGCAGGCGGATGGACATGTAGCCGATGGCGCACAGGGCCAGCGCGACGACGGCGATCAGCGCATTGCGGCGGGCCGCGGCCACCGGCGCGAACGCTTCCTGCACGGGCAGCTCGGACACCACGCCCAGGCCCAGCCGGGGGCTGTAGGTCCAGGCGCCCACCACCTCCTGGCCGCGCAGGTTGCGCCAGGGCTCCAGCCGCAGGCCGTCGCCGTGGCGCAGCTCGGCGGCGGGCACGATCAGCGGCATCTGCTCGCGCTCGGCGCCGGCCGGCCGGGTGCTCACGTCGTGGCCGGGATCGCGCGCGAAAAAGAAGGGCCGGTCGCGGAAGGTCTCGCTGCGCAGTCCGTAGCGCTCCAGCTCCAGGCTGGTCCACGCGCGATCGGCATGCAGCCGGCCGAAACGGTCGAGCAGGTACGACTGGCCCGACTGGCCGAAGTGCGCGCGGGCCTGCTCGGTCATCAGGCTCAGCGGAAACAGCCGCATGATGAAGTAGGCCGCCGGCTCCGTGCCGTCCAGGTACACGGGCACACCGATGAACAGCGTGATGGGCCGCCGGTCGAGCTCGAACCCGGTGCGAATGTCCAGGTCGGACGCCATCAGCGGGCTCAGCGCGGCGCGCTGCACGCGCATCTGCTGCACGAACTCGGTCTCGCGCCACAGCAGGTTGGTCTGCCCCACCTGGTGGTCGCCCAGCGAGGCGCCGATGTTCATGCCCTCGGTATCGACGAGGTAGTAGGACGAGCTGGTCATGTCGCCCGCCTCGGAGGCCGTGAAGCGCTCGCGGAAGGCAGCCTGCAGCGGATGGTCGTTCATCGCCTGCGGTGTGCCGCCGCGCTGCGCCAGCACGGCGCGCACCATCTCGCGCATGGCCGGCTGGTCGGTCCAGTGGCGTGCGCGCTCCACGCGGTCTTCCATCCACAGCTCGAAGCGGCTCTGCGCGCTGGCCTGGCTCTCGGCCAGCAGAGCGCGCAGGTGCTCGTCGTTGCTGGCGGAGGCCGAGCGCAGGTAGAGCGCCACTGCCAGGCCGGAGGCGAGCACGCCAAGCAGCAGCCAGCCGATCCAGCCCCAGACGGACAGCGCCTCCCGCCAGCGCACGGCCAGGCCGCGCGGGCCAGCGTTCACCCTGGCACCTCCAGCGCACCGAGGGCGGCCAGGACGGCGTCCATCGACTCGAACCGATCGGCCGGCTTCTTGGCCATCAGCCGGGCCACCACCGGCTGCAGCACGGCGGCCTCGCCCGTGAGCGGCGGCGCCTGCCTGCGCATGTGCATGCCCAGCAGCTCGACGAAGGATTCACTCTGGAACGGCCGCTCGCCGGCGAGCAGCTCATACAGCACCACGCCCAGGCTGTACTGGTCGGACTGTGCGGTGATGTCGGTGGCCGCGCACTGCTCGGGGCTCATGTACGAGGGCGAGCCCATCACGTCGCCCATCACGGTGAGTTGCTCGTGGCCCTGCGCGGCAGCGCCCGTCACCTTGGCGATGCCGAAGTCGGCCAGCACCACATCGCCGTTGGCCCGCACCATGAGGTTCTCGGGCTTGAGGTCGCGGTGCACGATGCCCATGGCATGGATCTCGCGCAGCGCCTGCGCCACCTGCACGGCCACCTTCAGCGCCGCGGGCACGGGCATCGGGCCCTTCATGCGCGCGCGCAGGTCGCCGTTCTCGAAGTACTCCATGGCGATATAGGCCGTGTCGTCGGTGAAGCCCTGGCCGAACAGCCGCACGATGTGCGGATGCTCGATGCGCGTGAGCAGCGCGAACTCGCGCACGAAGCGCGCCGTCATGTCGCGGGCCGACGGATCGAGCGAGATCACCTTGAGCACGGCCAGCGACGCATCCGCCTCGCTGCGCGCCAGGAAGATGCTCGACATCCCGCCCGCACCCAGCCGGCGCACCACCTCGTAGCCGGCCAGGCGCAACGGCTCGGTCGACGAGAGCGCATCGGCCCGGCGCAACTGGCTGAGCTTGTCGCCCAGCGCGTCCTTGAATGCGCGCGCGGCCATTTCGGAGCTGCTGCGCGCGCTCTCGCGCAGCGCGTCCAGCTCGGGCGAAGGCGCGCCTTCGGGCAGCGTGGCCTCGGCGCCCGCCGCGTTGCCCGCGCCCACGCGCACGGTGGTCTCGAACAGCGTCTGGCGGCCCCGGTCGTCATCGATTGCCGTGACCTCGGTGGCCGCCAGCGCTACCTGGCCGCCGGATCGCTCCAGCGCTGTGGTGCGGCCCAGCCGCGCCGCCACCGGCAGGCGGGCAATCACGGCATCGGTGGCCAGCACGTGCCATCCACGCTCGGCGGCGGCCAGCGCCAGCAGGTGCGCCTCGTCCACCGTGCCGCCGGCCAGGCCCGAGCCGGCCGTCAACTGCACTTCGCCGTAGGCCACGCCGAAACCGATGTGCCACGCCGGCAAGCCTGCGTCGGGAAATTCGGCGGCCGACCAGCGCACCACGGCATCGGCCGCGCCGATGGCGGCGAGCGCCGCCGACAGGACCGCCTGGGCGTGCGACGACTCGGCAGCCTGATCGCCGCCGAAGACGGCCACCAGCCGGTCGCCCATGAAGCGCACGCGCTGCCCGCCCGCCCCGATGACGGCACCGCCCAGGCGCTGGCTGTATTCGGTGAGCAGGCGGCCCAGGTCGTGCTGCGGCAGGCGCTGCGCCACGGCCGTGAACGAATGGATGCAGGCGGCGATCACCATGCAGCGCTCGATGCGGTGCTCCACTGCCGCCGGCAACGTGTTGCCCGACGGCACGCGCGTGGTCACACCGCCGGCCACGCCGGCCGCGAACCAGTGGCGCAGGGAATCCTCGTGGCTGCTCTCGGGCGAGCCGCGCAGCACCTCGATGCGGCCACGCCGCTTGATCAGGCCGTCCAGCGCATCGCGCAGCTCGGCTTCGGTGAAGGGTTTGGTGAGGTAGTCGTCGGCACCCAGCGACATGCCCAGCCGCATGCTGCGGCGCGAGGTCTGGCCGGTGAGCATCATCACCTGCGTGGAGGCAAGTGCCGGGCTGGCCTTGAGCTGCGCGAGGACGTCGAAGCCGTTGATCTCGGGCATGTCCACGTCGCAGATCACGATGTCGGGCTTGAGCAGCTCGGCCTGCTCCAGCGCCAGGCGGCCATCGGCGGCCGTGGCCAGGCGGATATCCGGCCCGGCCAGGTACTGCATGGCCTGCGTTCGGACAGACTCGTCGTCGTCCACGATGAGAACGGTCAACATCGGCGATCCCCCATGGATCTACGGCGCGGAGCCCCCGTGGGCACTGGCGCGTGGCGGCATTGCGGCGTCGGTGCCCGGGCGGCCATGGGTGGCGCCTCTCGTCTCTGGCCGGCGGGCTATTTGTTACTGATTATTGCGCAAAGCCGGGCCGCGTGCCCTGGCATTCCGCCGGTATGCCGCCGGCGGGCCGGCTCAGCCGGCGTCGAGCGCGGGCGGACGCAGCAGGTCGTCGTTCACGCCCATCGCCTCGCTGGCCCGCTCGACGGCCAGCCACAGCGGGCCGGGCATGCGCAGGATGTCTTCGGGCGAACGGGATTGCGCGATCCAGTCGTTGATCTGATGGTGCTGATCGGCGGTCAGCAGGTCGAGGTTCAGCATCTCGTCGATGGTTTTCATCGGGGCAGGGTCCGGTGGCAGCGGGGCACGGCGTGATGGCCAGCCCTCGCCAGGATGCTAGCCCAGCGGGCGCGGGCGCGCGCCCACGCAGTGGGCAGACATTCAACGCTTCGTGGATTTGCGCGGCGCGCGGCGGCGCACGGCCGCCATCACCGACACCACCTTCTTGAGCTTGCGTCCGGCGCGCAGCACCTGCCCGGCCGTGCCCGTGCCCTGCGCGCGGCGCGCGATCGCGTCGGCCAGATCGGCCTGGGCCTGCTGCAGCGCCTCGTGCTGACGGCTGGGCACCGGGTCGTCGGCGGGCGGGTCGGTCGGGTCCATGGCAGATGAAACGCCCGGGATGCCGCGGCGGCTGACAAGCCGGCTGCCGGGCCGTCCGCCCTCTGCGGATTTCGTGCATTCCTTCTCGGTGGCGCAGATGGCGGCGGGATAATTCCTGCCCATGCAGGCTTTCTCCCATGCGATCCGCTATTTCCAGGAAGTGGCGGCCCAGGGCTCCATCCGCCGGGCAGCCGAGCGGCTGAACATCGCGCCCTCGGCCGTCACCCGCCAGGTCGCACGCTTCGAGGAGCAACTGGGCGCGCCGCTGTTCGAGCGGCTGCCGCGCGGCGTGCGCCTCACCGCCGCGGGCGAGATGATGCTCACGCAGATCCAGCGCATGCAGCGCGACTTCGGTCACGCGGTCACGCAGGTCGAAGCGCTCAAGGGCGCGCGGCGCGGGCACGTGCGCTTCGGCGTGCTGCAGTACATGAGCGCTGGTTTCGTGCCCGAGCTGATCGTCGATCTGGCGCGCGACTATCCGGGCCTCTCGCACACGGTCTACGTGGGCAACTCGCCAGAGATCGTGGACGCCGTGGTGCGCGGCGACCTGGACCTGGGGCTGTGCTGGCAGCCCGCCGCGTCGCTGCCCGTGCGCAACGTGCGGACCGTCGCCGTGCCGGTGGGCGTGGTGGTGGCGGCCGGCCACGAACTGGCGGCGCGCAAGTCGATTCGGGTGGCCGAATGCCTCACCTATCCGCTGATCATCCAGTCGCAGGACACGCGGCTGCGCCAGATGGTGGACGACGCCACGCGCGGCGCGGCCAGCCGCGTGGTGCCCTTCGTCGAGGTCAATGCCATCGCCACCATCACAGCGCTGCTGGTGGCCGGCGCGGGCGTGGCCCTCATGACGCGGGCCACCGTGCAGCGTGAGATCGAACAGGGCCTGCTGCGCCACATCCCGATCTCGGACCGCGGCATCGGCAGCCTGTCGCTGTCGCTGTTCGTGCGCGCCGACCGCCCGCTGTCGCCGCTGGTGGCGCTGCTGCTCGAATTGATGGCGGCGCGCTTCGATGCGCTGGCCGGGTCGACAGGTTCGGTGCCAGGCTAGCCAGTCGGGTGCGGCTCACTACCTCGTTTTCAGGCTGGTAGCCACCTGCGAAAACAGCCGCCGGCCCAGCACCGACGGCGGACGGTTCTGGTTCCATACGGCATACACCTTGAACTGCGGGCTGCGCGCCATGGGGCGGTACTCGAGCCCGGCTGTGGGCCAGGCGGCGGCAGTCAGGTTGTCCACGAACGCAATACCCGCGCCCTGCATGACCAGGGTGCACGCCATGTGGCCGGAACGCACCAGCATCGACCGCGCCGGCACACGCTGCTGGCGCGCAAA
>JAGOCV010000007.1 GCA_017998575.1 Burkholderiaceae bacterium | reverse complement strand
CGCCGGTGCCTGGAGCGACAGCGGAAGGCAAAGGCGGAAGGCAAGACAAAAGGACGCGGCACTAGGCCGCGTCGAAAGCCTGTCTGCACATGGGGGTGGCGCGGCACGGAGCGGCTTCGCCGCCGTGCCGCGTGGGGCGCGAAGGTCGCGCCAATGCAGGCATGTCCGCGTGCTTCGCACGACAGGACACGCCAGAGCTTGCAGGATGCGCGGCCATGAGCGACCGCCGCGACGACGATTTCCGGGTACGCCCCAGCGCCCCGAAGAACCGGGGCAAGGGTCAGGGCCAGAGCTTCGTTTCCAAGGTGCTCAAGCAGGCAGGCAAGGCCAGCAGCGGCAAGTCCTCGATGCGCCATTCCGCAGCCGGCGGCAGCGGCGCACGCGCCGGTCAGCGCCCCGGTTCACGGCTTGGGCGCGGCCACACGGCGGCGCGCTTCGCCGGGGCGAAGCTGACGCCCATGTCGCGGCGCGTGACCATCAAGACCCTGCTGGTCAACCAGCGCAACGCCAGCCCGCAGTCGCTCGCCAGGCACCTGCGCTACATTGAGCGCGACGGCGCCGGCCGCGATGGCGAACCGGGCCGGGCCTACGGGCCGCAGACCGACGAAGCCGACCTCGATGCCTTCAAGGAGCGGGCCGCCGACGACCGGCACCATTTCCGCTTCATCGTCTCCCCGGAGGACGGCGCCGAGCTGGACGACCTGCGCACCTACACCCGGCATCTGGTGAACCGGATGGAAGCCGACCTTGGCACGCGGCTGGATTGGGTGGCGGTGGATCACTGGAACACCGACAACCCGCACGCACACCTGATCGTGCGCGGACGCGACGACACCGGCAAAGACCTCATCATCGCCGGCGACTACATCGCCCACGGCTTCCGCCATCGGGCCGCCGAACTGGCGACCGAATGGCTGGGGCAGCGCACCGAACTGGAGATCCAGCAGACCTTGGGACGCGAGGTGAAACAGGAGCGGTGGACGAGCCTCGACCGCACATTGCAGCGTGAGGCCGGCGTGGATGGCCGGGTGCAGATCGAACGCTTCAATGAACCCCGGCTGCAACGCCAGCGGCTGCTGCTGATCGGCCGACTCCAACGCTTGCAGCGCCTGGGCCTGGCCGACGAGGTGCAGCCCGGCACCTGGGCCGTCCATGCGGACGCGGAGAAGACCTTGCGTGCCCTGGGCGAGCGTGGCGACATCATCCGCACCATGCAGCGCGCCATGAGCGGCCAGCCGCGCGAACTGGCGGTGTTCGAGCCGGGCGACGACGGCCGCACCATCGTCGGCCGCGTGGCCGGCAAGGGGCTGGCCGACGAGCTGCACGACCGCGGCTATCTGGTCATCGACGGGGTGGACGGCAAGGCCCACTACGTCGCGTTGAACGCCGGCGACGAGCTGGCGAACTATCCAACCGGATCGGTGGTGGAGGTGCGTGGTTCCGCGGAGGTACGGGCGGCCGACAAGAACATCGCCGCGCTGGCGAGCGATGGCCTGTACCGCACCGATCATCACCTGGCGATCGAGCAGGGCCGGGCCAAGCCCGACCGCGACCCGCAGCAAGTCGTCGCGGCCCACGTCCGCCGGCTGGAAGCCCTGCGCCGGGCCGGCATCGTGGAGCGCGTGGCCGAGGGGTTATGGAAGGTGCCGGACGACCTGACCGAGCGTGGCCGCCAGTACGACGCGCAACGGCTGGGCGGCGTCGCCGTGGAGCTGAAATCGCACCTGTCCATCGAGCTGCAGGCGCGCGTGATCGGAGCCACCTGGCTCGACCAGCAGTTGATCGGCGGCGGCAAGGGGCTGGGCGACTTGGGCTTTGGTGGCGAGGTCAAGAACACCCTGCAACAGCGCGCCGACTTCCTTGAAGAACAGGGGCTGGCGGAGCGGCGCGGGCAGCGAGTGATCCTGGCGCGCAACCTGCTGGGCACGCTGCGCAATCGGGAACTGGCGCAGGCCGCCAAGGACATTGCCGCCGAAACCGGCCTGGCGCATCGGCCCGCCACGGACGGGCAGCGCGTTGCAGGCATCTACCGGCGCTCCGTCATGCTTGCCAGCGGGCGCTATGCGATGCTCGATGATGGCATGGGGTTCAGCCTGGTGCCGTGGCGGCCTGTGATCGAACAGCGGCGGGGGCAGCAACTCGCAGCGACGATGCACGGTATCGGGGCATCGTGGGAAGTCGGTCGGCCAAAGGGGCCATCGTTGGGCTAGTTCCAGGTACTAGTCCTTTAAAATCTCCGTCGTCATGAAGTCTATGAGTGCTCATAGTTTCGGCGCCATATGCTTGCTGGATGACCAGAGCATGTGGAAGGTGTCCTGACGCTCGGTGCTCTCGTGCTCATGCATACGAACGCAGTGGTCTCAGTGTCGACTATCTGGATATCCAACTCACCAATTCCTTCCAATCGCTCAATCAAGTCGTATCGATCCACGTAAACGTGCGTTGAGCTGATCAACCAGCCACAAGAGACTACCGCGAATGATCCCGTGCAGGCGTGCCTGGTGGCTACGATAGAGCAGCACATGGCTGGCCTGCGCCAGCCTTCCGCGTAGCGTTGTCCCCTTGAGCAGGCCGAACTTGCCCAGCGACGCAAATGCGTCGTACTCGCCTAGTGACACCAGGGATCCAAGGTCGCGGTGCACGAAGTCAGGGGGCGTCAAGCCTCGCTCGATCACGCGCGGAAGTTGGCGGATGAGGTATTGCGCCTGCTGATGTGCAACCTGTGCTGTCGGCGGCAAGGAGCGCTGGTTGCCCGACAAAGTAAGGCTCGCGCAATCGCCCACGGCGTAGATCCGCGGGTCCTGCGTCGTCTGCAGCGAGGGCCGTACCAGTAACTGGTTGATAGCATTCGCTTCCAGCCCCGCTAGATTCGACAGCAAGTTCGCAGCCTTGACCCCGGCCGCCCAGATCTTTAGGGATGCCTCCCGCCGAGTGCCGTCGCTAAACAGGAAGGCATCGGCATCCACTGCGCTGACCCGTGTGTCGGTGTACACACGGACACCCAATTGCTCCAAACGCGCTCGGGTAGCTTCAGAGATGTCTTTGGGAAAGGCGGCCAGTAATCGCGGTCCGCTCTCGATTAAAGCAACTGACATGCGCGACATCAGGTCGTGGGCGCCATACGCCGCCGCTGATTCGGCCAGTTGCACCAATTCGGCAGCCAACTCCACGCCTGTGGCGCCGCCGCCAACTATCCCGATTGAGAGTTGGGCATCCTGCGCCACGCACTGCAGGACACGAAGTCGAATCTCCCGGTTGAATGCATCGGCCTGCTCGCGCGAGTCGATCCGGTAACAGTGGTTTGCGGCACCACGCGTCCTGAAGTCGTTCGCTTGACTGCCGATGGCAATAATCAGAGTGTCATATCCAACTATGCGGCCGGGAATCAGAAGTCGCCCGTCGTCAGCGTAGACTGCGGCGATCTGCAGTTCTCGCCGTTCCCGATTCAGGCCGCACAGCTCGCCAGGCTGGTAGACGAATCCGGTATCGCGCGCCTGCGCCAAGTAGGGTGTTTGCTGCTGCGAAACATCGCGCGTACCTGCCGCGATCATGTGCAGCATAGGCTTCCAGACGTGGGCCGAATCCCGATCGACCAGTGTGACTGTGGGCGTTCCCGGACGTCGCCATCGGCGGGCCAATGCGCTGGCAATCTCCAGCCCCGCCACGCCCCCTCCAACGATCACTAGGCGATGTCTTTGCCGCTGATCAGTCATGATAGAACCCCAAGCAGAAAGGCTGCAGGCGGAACCTGGCAGGCTTGTGAATGTGACGGCGGCAAGGCGCTGACCCACGGCATCGCCTTGGCGGCCGTCACCTTACCGGCGAAGGTATCGACGCGCACTCCCGCACCAACCTCGTTGATGCCGGAGACCTGGCTGCGCACGTGGATGCGGATACCGGCGCGCAGTGCCAGCTGTTTCAGTGAGACGATGAACTTGGCCGGATCAACGATCCACTGCAGGATCCGGGCCGCGCCGAAAGTCTGGGCGCTCGTCACCGCGACCTGCTCTGGCGACACCAAGGCGCAGTCGTAGCCGAGCTCCTGCAGTTCGGCGATTGGGTAACGGCGATGGGCTCGGGTGACCAGTAGCTGTGGACGGACTTGGGCATGGCAGCTTACCTAGTCGAGTGCGACGACTCGGCCGCAGCGGGGGATGGCAGGTCGGCGTGGCGCGCGCGCGCGTCCGAACCGGTGGCGGATGCCGTGGGCTGCTCCAGGACCCAGTCGACGACTTGGGCAGCCAACGCATCCGACGCGGCGCCGAACGCAGCTATCACGTCGGTCTCGCGTTTGCTCGCGGCGGCATGCACCACCTCAAAGCGCCGGCTGACGCCGGCGCCCGCACGGTCGCGCTCGGCCAGTTGCGCGTCGAGCCGGATCGCCACCACCGGCGCGGTGCCGCGCTGTTCGACCTGAAACGCCCGCAGCGCGCCGAGCAGGTCCAGTTCGGCGGCGGGCGCCGCACTGTCCACGTGCACGGTCAGTCGTCCATCCTGGATGAAGGCTTCGGCCAGGCGGTCGCGCAGCAGGACCGGTGCGGTATCGGCCCAGCGCAGTCCCTGCCAGGCCGCAAGGCGTCCATCGGGCTGGGCAATGATGACCCGGTCCGAATCGAGCACCCGATTGCTCGCCGGGGAATGGATGACCAGTATGGGGCCATCGGCGCGCGGCCCATGTACGCCGCTGCGCGCCTGTGCCGGGTGCTGCAACGGCAGTTGGTAGGTGGCGGCTGGCGCCTGCTTGGGCAGGATGCTGCAGGCCGGCAGCGTGGCGGCGAGCAGGAGCGCCGCGAAGGTCGCGGGCAGCTTGCGGGAAGCATGGGTCATGGGGTGGTTTCCTCGATGTTCTCGCTGCCGAGCAGGTAGCCGGCGGGGTTGCGATCCAGACGGCGCAGCACGGTGTTGAGGCTGGCCAGTGACTGCCTCAGTTCGTTCATCGCCGGGCCGGTAGCGGCCATGCCCTGATCCAGCGAGGCCGCATTGCGCTGCAATAGGGCTTCCATCCGCGCCGAACTACGCTCCAGCGAGGCCATGGCCTCACGCGTGCTGGCCAGTGCGGGGCGTCCCTCCTCGTTGAGGATCGCTTGGGCATCGTCGATCACGGCATTGGCCTGGCGCAGTGCCGCGGTTGATTCCCGGCTCGCTTCGGTCAGGTTCTTGACCAGCCCGGCCAGCTCGGTGCGCTGTCCGGCGAGCGTGCCGGTGGTGTCCTCGAGGTTCACCAAGGTCTTATGCACCAGTGCCACGTTCTCTTCGGAGAACAGTTCATGCGTGCGCAGCAAGATGCCGTTGATCGTGGTCATGGTGTTGCCGTCGCCGGAGACCAGCGAAGCCAGAGCCGAGCGCGGCGCCAGGATCAGCGGTTCCTCGCCCTCTTTCCTGGGTAGCAGCGGCACGTCAGGACCACCGTCGCTCAGCTCGATCACCGCAGCGCCGGTGATGCCGGTGATCACCAGTTCGGCCCGGGTGTCCTGGCGAATCGGAATCGAGGTCTCGATGCGCACACGGGCGATGGCCCGGCGCGGGTCCTCGGGCAGCAGTGACAAAGCAGCGACCTCACCGACGGTGATGCCGCTGTACTGGACCGGGCTGCCGATCGAGAGCCCGGTCACCGGCTCGTCGAACATGACGCGGTAGTAGTGGAAGTCACGGTCGGAACGGGCGTCGCCAAGCCACAGCGCGACGCCGAAGCCGAGCGCGGCCAGGAAAAGGACGAAGACGCCGATGGCGACGTGGCGGGCACGGGGCTCCATGATTCAGTGCACCTCTCTGATAGGCATGCGGCTGTTCGGCGCAGGCGCGCGCGACCGCGGTCGGGGGAAGGAGGCGGACCCGCGCATCACGGCGGCGCCGCGCTCGTGGATCCGGCGCGCGCCTGCGCCGCCGCGCGGCCGCGCGGTCCGTGGAAATAGGCCTGGATCCAGGGGTGGTCGAAGCGCTCCACCACCTCGATGCTGTCATTGACAAGCACCTGCCGATTGGCAAGCACCGCCACGCGATCGCAGATCGTGTAGAGCGAGTCCAGGTCATGGGTCACCAGGAACACGGTCAGCCCCAGCGCATTGCGCAAGGTCAGAATCAGCTGGTCGAACGCGGCTGCGCCGATCGGGTCCAGTCCTGCCGTCGGCTCGTCCAAGAATAGGATGCCCGCGTCCAAGGCTAGCGCCCGCGCCAAGGCCGCACGCTTGACCATGCCACCCGACAGGGATGCCGGCGACTTGTCGCCGGCATCCGGTGGCAGGCCAGCCAGCGCCAGCTTGCTGCGCGCCAGGTGCTCGGCCTGGGCACGCGGCAGGCCGGCGTGCTCGATCAGCGGCAGGGCGACGTTCTCGGTCACGCTCAGCGACGAGTACAGGGCACCCTTCTGAAACAGGATGCCGAAGCGCCGTTCCAGATGCGTGCGCGCTGCGCCGTGGAGCTGCAGCAGATCCAGGCCTTCGATGCGGACCACGCCGGCATGCGGGCGCTGAAGACCAACGATGCTACGCAGCAGGACCGATTTGCCGGTGCCCGAACCGCCGACGACACCCAGGATTTCGCCACGCCGAACGTCCAAGTCCAGGTTCTGGTGCACCTGCTGCTCGCCGAAGCGGTTGTCCAGCGCGCGCACCTCGATGGCATGAGTTGCCGTTCCGTTCGAAAGGCCGCTCACCAGCCCATCTCCATGAAGAACAGCGCCGCCAGCGCGTCGAGCAGGATCACGACGAAGATCGACTGCACCACGCTCGAGGTGGTGTGGTCGCCCACCGACTGCGCGCTTCCGGAGACCTTGAAACCCTCGTGGCAGCCGATCGCGGCGATCATGACGGCGAAGAACGGTGCCTTGCTCAGCCCGACCAGAAAATGCCGCACCTCGATCTTGTCCTGCACTATGGCCAGGAACTGCGCCAGCGAGATGTCGAGACTCAGCACGCAGACCGCGGCACCGCCAGCGATGCCCGCCAGAACGCCCACCAAGGTCAGCAGGGGCAGCGAGACCAGCAGTGCCAGCACCCGCGGCAACACCAGCAGCTCGATTGGGTTCAACCCTCCCGAGCGCAGCGCGTCGATCTCCTCGTTCGCTTTCATCGAGCCGATCTGTGCGGTGTAGGCGCTGGCGGTGCGCCCGGCGATCAGGATCGCCGGTAGCAGCACGCCGAACTCGCGCATGAACGAGAACGCGACCAGGTGCACGGCGAAGATGCTGGCGCCGAAGTTGGCCAGCACGGTTGCGCCGAGGAAGGCGACCACGGTACCGACCATGAAACTCAGCAGGGCGACGATGGGCACAGCATCGACAGCGACACGCTGGATCTGCGCGACCACCGCAGTCAGCCGCCAGCGCCGCGGGTACGGCGCAATGCGCAGCCAAGTCTCCAGGATCTGGCCGACGAAGCCGGCCAGATCCAGTAACGAATGCAGCCCCCGCTCGGCCGTTGCGCCGATGCCCGCGATGCCGCGCAGCCATGCAGGCGCGGAATCGAGCGCAGGGTGCCCCGCGACCTGTTGGGCCTCCGCAGCGTCCACCAGCACCTCCAGCAGGGCTCGGCGTTCCGGCTCCAGCCGTGGATCGGCGCGCAGGTGCTCGCGCGCCAGCACTGGGCCGAGCATCTCGACCAGCAGCGCCGCGCCCGCGGTGTCGAGCTGGCGGACCTGCGTCCAGTCTAGGAACGGCACCGCGCGCTGCGCACCGGGGTTTGCGCGCGCGTCGGATACCAACGTGGCCAATCGGCCGTAGTGCTCGATCGTCCAGTCGCCGCCGGCAATCCAGGCCGCGTGTCCGTCAGCGTTGGCCTCGCGGCGTAGCCATGCCTGCGTCATCGCAAAGCCTCCTGGTCGTGGCGCAACGCGGACCGGAGTCGGCGTGCATGCATGGCGGAGGGGAAACTCATGCGGTCGCTTCCCCATTCGTGGACTTGCCGCCGCTGCGCACGCGCAGCGAGAACAGCAGGTCGTACAGGATCGGAATCAGGCCCAGCGTCACCAGTGTTCCCAGCGCTAGGCCGCCGATCATCGTGATCGCCATGCTGGTCCACAGGGGACCGCCGAACAGCATCAGTGGGATCAGGCCGACGATGCAGGTCAGCTTGGTCATCACGATCGGGCGCAGCCGCATCACAGCCGCCGAGATCACCGCCTCGCGCCGCGCCAGGCCCGAGGCCAGTTCAGCCTCGATGCGCTCGAGCAGGAGTACAGCGTTGTTGACGATGATGCCGGCCAGCGCCAGCAGGCCGAAGGTGGCGATGAAGCCGAACGGGTAGCCGGTCAGCAGCAGCGCCAGGGCCGCGCCGATCAGCACGAACGGGATGCTCGCCACCACGATGAACAGCTTGCGGAAAGAATTGAATTGCCACACGAACAACAGCAGGATCATGATCAGCGCATGCGGCATGAACTGCAGCAGCGACTGGTTGGCTTCAGCCGAATCCTCTATCTCGCCGCCAAGTTCGATGCGGTAGCCCGGCGGCAGCTCGATCGCATCGATCTGCGGCGCGATCTCGGCGACGATTCCATTGGCGGTCATGCTGGGATGGCGGCCGGTGACCGTCAGCGTGCGCACCAGGTTGCGGCGCATGATCGTTGAGGGCTCGCTCGCCGTGGAGACCAACGCGATCGCCGATAACGGTAGCGGCGCGCCGCCCGCGCCGGGATAGACCAACGTATCGGCCGGGCTGCCCGCGGCATCGCGCTCGCGCGCATCGCCGCGCAACACGATCGGCGCAGCCACGCCGTTGTCGCGGATCAGCGAGGCCTGCAGGCCGCTGTAGCGCAGTTGCAGTGCTTGGGCCACGTCTTCGCTGCTGATGCCGGCGCGGCGCGCCTTGAGCTGGTCGACCTCGACCACGTAGCGCGGCACGCGCGGCAACCAATCGTCGTAGACGTCCTGAATACCAGGCAACCCGCGCAGCGCCGCGGCGATGCGCTCGCCCGTCTCGCGCAGCACCGCCTCGTCCGGGCCGACCACGCGGTAGATGGCCACGCCGGCCTCGGTCGCACCCAGCGGGAAGCGTTTGGGCTCGGCGCGAGCCTGCGGAAACGCCTCGCGCATGTACCGATGGGTGCGGTCGATCACCTGCTCGATGTCGGTGCCCTGCGCGACGCTGACGGTGAAGTAGGCGATGTTGCTGCCCGGCAGCGGGGGATTCAGGCCCAGCACGATGCGCGGACCGCCGTCGGCGACGTAGCCGATGCTATCGGTCACCTCTGGATTGACCTTGTCGTCGGCGAACCAGCGGCTCATCGCCTCCACCGTGCGCAGGGTTTCGCGCGAGTCGCTACCAGGTTGCAGGGTCACCGGCATCTGGAACTGCAGTCGGTCGGACTTGGGCAGGAAGTCGTAGGGGATCGACGCCAGCACAACGCCGGCGCCGGTCAGTAGCACCAGCATGGTGCCGATGAACAGCGCCTTGTGGTCCAGCACCCGGGTGATGATCCGGCGGTAGCCGCGGTAGAAGCGCGAATCGTACTGGCCAGCACCCTCGCCGTGGGACGGATGCACCTTGGCGAAGTACAGGCACAGCAGCGGCGTCACCGTGATGCTCAGCAGCCAGGAGCCGAGCAGGGTCAGGCCGAGTACGATCGGCAGCGAACGCAGGTATTCGTTGGTGGCGGTCTGGCCGATGAAGAACGGCGAGAACGCCATCACGATCACCAGCGAGGAGGTCAGCAGCGGCACCGCCAGCGTGCGGCCGGCCTCGATACATGCATGGCGGCGCTCTTCGCCGGCGGCCAACCGTCGTTCGATGTCCTCGGCGATGACGATCCCGTTGTCCACCAGCAGGCCGAGAGCCATGATGATGGCCGCGATCGATACCGTCTGCAGTTCCACGCCCAGCGCGCGCATGGCGATCAGTGCGCCGAGGATGGTCAGCGGCACGATCGCGCCGACGATCAGACCGGTGCGCCAACCCAGAAACAGCATCACGACGACCATGACGATCAGGATTGTCTCGCCCATGACCTGGTGCATGCGGCCCATCTCGCGCGCGACCACGTCGGCCTGGAAGGTGACCACGTGCTGCTCGAAGCCGGCCGGCAACTGCCGTGCGGTCTCTTCCAGCTTAGTACGCAGCTGCGCACCGAAGTCGCCGATGTTGTAGCCGGTGGCCATCGACACCGCGACCACCACCGCCGGCATGCCCTCGTAGACCGCGGCGCTCTCGGGCGGATCGGCCGGCATCACCTCGATCCGGGCAAGATGTCCCAGCGGCACCTCGCGCGTACCGCCCGCACCGGATGTGTCCGACACCGAGACCAGAAAGTGGCGCAACTCCTCGGTGCTGCGCAACTCGCCGGAAGTGGCCACCGTCATCGCCAGCCCCGAAGCCGACACCAGCCCACCGGGCGCGACCACGTTCTGCGCCTGCAACTGCTGCATCACCGAGGCCGGGCTCAGCCCGGCCTCGACCAGGCGCCCGCGATCGAACGCCACGTAGACCCGGTCTTCCTGCAGGCCATAGAATGTCACCCGCTCGACGCCAGGCAAGGTATGCAACTGCGCGCGCAGGTCGCGTAGCGGCTCGCGCATCTCGCTCATGCCGAAGCCCGGCGCGGTGACAGCGATCGAGGCCACCGCCACCCGTCCGAAGTCGTCGTCGACGAACGGCCCGAAACTGCCGGCTGGCAGGGCCTGGCCGGCCTCAGCCGACTTGGCGCGGACGCGCTGCCACAGCGCCGGCAGGTCCTTGACGTGGTCGTAGGCGGTGAGCTGGATAGTCGCGGTGCCGGGCCGCACCGTGGTGACGATCCTCTTGAGGCTGCCGATCTCGCGCAGGCGCTCCTCGACCGGCTTGGCCAGCAGGGCCTCGACCTGTTCGCTGGGCATGCCGGGATGCGAAATCGTCACCAATGCATCGCGAATCGTGACCGTAGGTTCTTCCTGTGAAGGAAATCCGAGAAAGGTGACGATGCCGCCGACCAGTACCATCAGCGCGGCGAACAGGGTCAGGCGGCTGGCACCGAGGGCCGAATGGGTCAGCTTCATGGGCGCCCCGCTTCATTCAGGCGCGAAGCGGAGCGGAACGGCAGCACCGCTTGGCCGTCGCTGAGGAAGGCGCCGCCAGCGGTGACCACCTGGTCGCCTGGCTGCAGGCCGGCGGTCACGCGCACGCGCTCGCCTTCGACCGAGCCGAGTTCGACGCGGCGGCGGGTCACGGTGCCCACCTTGGTATCGTAGACGTACACCGCATCCTCGCCCTGTTGTCCGACTACCGCCTGCAGTGGCACCGACAGGTCGACTGCGGACTCATTCGAAAGCGCGAGCAGCAGGCTGTCGCCGCTGCGCAGCGGTACCGAGGCCTCGGTCACGTCGAAGATTGCCTGGACGCTGGCACCGCCTTCCAGCCGTGAGGAGACGCTTCGCAAGCGCAGCTCGAACGTCGCCTGCGGCGCGTCCGAGCGCATCGCCCGCACCAGCGCGCCTGGCGCCAGGCCCTGCGCGACCGAGCTCGGCAGCGTCGCCAGCGCCTGCGGCTGGCCCTGGCCCTCGACCTGCAGCACGGTCTGCCCGACCAAGGTATCGGCCTGGGGCTGCAATTGGCGGGCCACCACGCTGCCGTCGAACGGCGCACGCAGCTCGCTCTGGCGCAGCGCGCGTGCAGCCAACGCGCGGTCGGATTCGGCCACGCGCAATTGCGCCCGTGCCGAGTCGTCGGCGACCTGGGCGCTGGTCAGCGTCGCTTGCGAAATCGCTCCGTCCTCGAACATCGCTTGCTGTTGTTGCAATTGGATCTGCCGTTCCCTGGCCTGCACGGTGGCCGCGCGCAGGTTCGCCTCGGCCTGTGCCAGCCGCAGCCGCGCCGGCTCGGCGTCCAGACGCGCAAGCACCTGGCCCTTGCGCACGCGGTCACCCACGTCCACGGCGATCTCGGCGATGCGCCCACCGTTCTCGAACGCCAATTCCGCGCGCTGCTCCTGGCGCAGGGTGGCGACGAAGCGCGAGGCGGCGGCGGCCGAACCGGCCCCGACGGCCTCCAGCTTGACCGTGCGCAGCGGTTCGGGCGCGGGCGTGTCGGGACTGCAGGCCGACAGCAGTAGTGTCGCGACCAGCAGGCCGGCGGGGACAATGGAGCGCGCAATGGGCATAAGGCTACCTCCGGTCGCCTGCGCGCCGGTCTGAAGGGGGGAAGGGATAGTCGGCGCCGCTGTCCAGGTGGAGCAATCCGGCACGGGCGAAAAGCGAAGCGTCATTGGTCGGGGTCCTCTCTCAAAGCCGGGCGGGCAGTTCGACGCCGTAGAAGGCCCTGAACAGTGCGATGCGGCTTAGCGCCAGATCGCGCTGAGCGTGCAGGTGGTCGAGCGTGGTGCGGGTCGCCTCGATACGGTCGGCCAGCAGGTCCTGGCGATCCGCCAGCCCGCGCGAGACGCGGCGCTCGGCGCGTTCGAGACGCAGCGCCGCGAGCCGATCCTGCTCGCGCAACTGGGCTTCGGACACGGCGAAGGTGGCGCGGGCGTCGAGCGCGTCGGCGACTTCGCGGAATGCGGCCTCGATGCTGCGCTCGTACTCGATCACGCCGGCGTGCCTGCGGGTCCAGGCCAGGTCGAGGTTGGCGCGGTTGCGGCCGAAGTCGAAGATCGGCAGCACCAACTGCGGCATGAACGACCAGCTGCGGCTGCCCGAGCTGAACAGATCGTCCAGCGAGTTGCTGGCGCTACCCAGCGAGGTGCTCAGGCGGATCGAGGGAAAGAAGGCTGCGCGGGCTGCGCCAATGTTCGCATTGGCCGCGCGCAGCTCGGCCTCGGCCTGGCGGATGTCGGGACGCTGCAGCAGCACCTTCGAATCCAGATCGCGCAGTGCCGCCATTGCGTCGGGCGCCTCGGCGAGCGGTGCCAGCGGGCCGGGTGCCACCTCCGCATCGAATCCGGTCAGCAGCTGCAACGCCCGCCGCGCTGCTGCGGCATCGTCGCCGGCGCGCAGTGCGGCCACCTGCGCCTGCTCGGTGGCGGCACGCCGGCGGTCCAGCGCGTCGCGTGCGATCAGCCCGATGTCGTACTGCCCTTGCGCGATCTCCAGCAGCGCCGCGTTGTCCGCATGCACGGCCTGCAGGCGCTGGTGCGCCTGCGTCGCCGCGCAGACCAGCGCATAGGCCCTTAGTACCTCGGCGACCAACGCGCCGCGCGCTGCCTCCTGCCCAGCCTCGCTGGCTAGATAATGTTCGCGAGCGGCATCGGATAGCGACTTCAGTCGTCCGAATACGTCCAGTTCGTAGTCGCTGATGGCGATGCCGGCACGCGACAGATCCTGCTGGTAGCGCTCGCGTAGCGCGGGATCGTCGAAGCTCTGTCGGGTCTGCTGCGCATCGATACCGGCCGTGGGCAGGCGCGCAGAGCGCTCGACGCGGTATTGCGCGCGCGCCTGCTCGACCCGAAGCGCCGCAAGTCGATAGTCGGCGTTGTGCGCCAGAGCGCGCACTACCAGCGGCGCCAGGGCGCCGTCGGGCGTCAGGGCGCCCAGGAACTCACGCTCCTGATCCGTCAGCGCCGCGGGCGCGGCCTGCTCTGCGGCGGTGGCGGCCGCTGCAGCGCGAAGCTGCCCGAACGTCGCCGGTACTGCCTGCGGCGGCCGCTCATAATGCGGTGCCATCGAGCATCCAGCGAGCCACGGCGCGGCCAGCACGGAGGCCATCAACCAGGCCGGGACATCGCCAGACAATTTTGGGAACATGCGAATTCTCCAGCGTGTTACAAGAATCGGTGTAGGTTGCCTTCGGGACTTGAAGGGATGTTTCGGGTTTTTTTTAGATTTGATTAAGAAGCGCCGCTTCGCGCCCAGCGCGATCACGTGGCGCATGCACGAGCGAGTGGAGTCAGCATGTCTCAACAGAAAATACTGGTCGTCGAGGACGATCTGGACAGCGCCAGCATCCTGGAGGCCTACCTGCACAAGGACGGCTTCCAGGTCAGCAAGGCACACGACGGCGCGCAGGCCCTGCAGTTGCACGCACAGTGGCGCCCCGACCTGGTCCTACTGGACGTCATGCTGCCCAAGGTCAGTGGTACCGACGTGCTCTCCGCTATTCGCCGTGTTGGCGACACGCCGGTGATCATGGTCACCGCCATCGGCGACGAGCCGGAGAAACTCGGCGCACTGCGCTACGGCGCCGACGACTACATCGTCAAGCCCTACAGCCCAAAGGAAGTGGTGGTTCGCGTGCACGCAGTGCTGCGCCGCGCACGCCCCTCGCCGCGGCCCGATGGTCTACTGCGCCACGGCAACGTCGTAGTCGATACCGGTGCGGTTTTGGCCAGCGTGGAGGATGCATCGGGACAGCCAATTCCGCTGTCCCTGACGCCTGCCGAGTTCAACCTACTGGCCAAGCTGTTGAAGACGCCGTTCAAGGCCTTCACCCGTCATGAACTGCTCGACGCCTGCTTGCCCGAAAGCGATGCACTGGAGCGGTCCGTCGACGTGCACATGCACAACCTCCGCCGCAAGCTAGAACAGCGTGGTGTGAGCGGCGTACTGATGACAGTACGTGGCGTCGGATACCGTTTCCAATGAAGCTGCGTACGCTGCTGTGGCCGCGCCGGCGTCCGGGCTCGCTATGGTGGTGGTTCGGTCTGCGCATGAGCGCGCTGGCCGTAGGAACCGTGTTGGCGGTGGCGATCGGCATGTGGGCGTACTTCGACATCGCCGATACGCTAACACTGCGCCAGGCACCGCCGGAGACGCGCCAGGAGATCGAGCGGCTGCGTGAGGATCCTCGCGGCAATGAGCCTCGGCTGTGGGAGCTGATGGAGCGCTACCACAACATCGAGCGATTCGGCCCCGGCCTGACCAATCCTGACTGGCTGATGTTGGCCGTCATGGTCGTCGTCGCAATCCCTGTCGTCATCCTGGTCGGGCTGTGGTTGTCGCGACCACTTTCGCGTCAGTTCGTACTGATCGCAGAAGCAGCCCGCAGAGTCAGTGAAGGCCATTTCGGTAATCGCGTCGATGCGGTGACTACCGCACCCGACGAATTGGCGGGCCTTGTGCGCAACTTTAACGACATGACCACGCGGCTACAGCAGTACGAGCGCGAGGTGCGTGACTCCAGTGCGATGCTGGCGCACGAATTGCGCACGCCGCTCAACGCGGCCATGGGCCGTGTCCAAGGCATGATGGATGAGGTCTTCCCGCTGGAGCAGGATCAGCTTGGTGCGATTCTTCGCCAGCTCGAGCAGATCAACCGGCTGGTGGGCGATCTACACCTGGTTTCTCTGGCGCGTGCCGGGCAGCTCCCGCTCGAAATGGACAGCTTCCCGCTGCAGGAACTGATTGCGGAGCGGCTGGAATGGGCCGCAGCTGACCTGGATCGAGCAGGCATTAAGCCGGTTGTGTCGGCTGCGACCCATATCCAACTGTATGCCGACCGAGATCGCATAGGGCAGGTACTGACGATTCTCGTCGAGAATGTCCTGCGTTACGCGGCGCGCGGCAAGACACTGGAGATCGACGCAAATAGTACGCCGTTGGGCACAACGATTACCGTCTCGGACCACGGGCCTGGCGTCGCACCAGAACATCTTCCCGCGATGCTCGACCGCTTCTGGCGCGCCGAAACCTCGCGAGCGCGTCATTCCGGTGGAAGCGGACTTGGCCTGGCGATAGCTGCGGCCGTCTGCCGGGCACACGGGGGCGAGCTGGAATGCGGCAATCGTAGCGCTGGCGGCTTGATCGTAAGCGTGCGCCTGCCGACGCGGACTTTTGTCTCGACCGGTTGACCTGAGACCTGAAGTAAGCGGACGAAAGTCGTGGCGAATACTGAGCTACGAATTGGCGAGCTGGCTATTAGGGAATGCGCCGGCCCAGTCAAGTGCTTCTGGCAACTGCCAGTCTCGTCGAGAGACTTATCCAGCATTGGACAACGGCAGCAAGCGGATCTGAATTCATCTCTCAACTGATCGGCCTTTTTACCGGTGTGCGAAGCCGCGCAGTTCGTCACCAAAGGTGTGCTGGTAGCCAGTCACAACATCGATTGCGGATAGGGCTGCATGTGCTGCGCGTACTGTTTGATGGTGTCCTGACGCAATCCATGCCTAACGAAAGGTCAACCATATCCAAAGAAAATCTTTAAATTCCACGCGCATGCTCGCCACGCTCCGAAAGCAAGCTGCCGTGCAATGCTCATCCCGTCCCTGCTTCTGCCGCCCCGGCAGGCAATCCAGCCCGCACTTCTGGAGCGAGCCGGCAG
Organism: Burkholderiaceae bacterium; assembly: GCA_017998575.1. The sequence continues at coordinate 9,569 of JAGOCV010000007.1, read as the reverse complement.
TTTCCATCGCGCCACCGCGCCCGCTCGGGGGTTGTTCTTACTCTCCGTGCTGTGCTGGGTCTCGACGGCACTGGCCAGCGAGCCATGCCAAGCTCCCGCCACCCCCAGAAGTGCGAGCACGCTCAACCTGCGCATGGACAACGACCTGCTCGGCGGCACCGGCCAGGATCAGGGATATTCCAACGGCATATTGGCGACGCTGGTCTCCCCTAACCTAGCAGATCAAGCGAATTCGACCTGCCTGCCGGGCGTGGCGCGCTGGCTCAGCCAGCAGTTTGCCGAACGACAATCATCGACCATCGATGAATGGCATCTCACTGCCGGATTCGGCCACCTGATGTTCACGCCCACGGAGCGAAAGCGGCGGGGCCTGATTGCCAGCGACCGCCCCTACGCCGGGGCGCTGATGTTCAGCTTGGGATACAGCGCGCGCACGGGTGATGTCCTGCGGACGTCCCAGTTGCGCGTCGGCGTGGTAGGCCCCTCGGCCAAGGCTGGCGAAGTACAGAACGCGCTGCACCGCGTCATCGGTGCTGACAGCTCTCTTGGCTGGGACAATCAATTGCATGACGAGCCCGTGATCCAACTGATTCACGAGCGGCGAGAGCGTCTGCGCAGCAGCTCCTCGTCCCAGGCTTGGCAGTGGGACGCCATCGGGGCGGTGGGTGGCAGCATTGGCAACTTCGCGACTGCCGCCCATGCAGGGATGGAACTGCGCCTGGGCACTGAGTTGTCGGACGACTTCGGCATGGCGCCGCTGCGTCCGGCCGGTGAGAACACCACAGCCTTTCAAACTCTCGCGGATGGCATGTGGCGTAGCCACCTGTTCCTGTCCCTCGATGCCCGCTGGGTGATGCGCGACATCACACTCGATGGCAATACCTTCCGCAACAGCCACAGCGTCGATAAGCGCCCCTTCGTCGCCGACATCGGCTACGGCATCGCGGCCGACCGCGGGCGCTGGCGGATCGCCTTTGCACGTTATCACCGCACCCGCGAGTTCGCAGGGCAGCGACAACGACCGGTCTTTGGTAGCGTCACCTTCACCCGAGGCTTCTAAGGAACAGTTCGAGACATCCAGAGGTTATCGTCCCAGCGCCGCATTCGCGCCGTGCAATGGCAAGCGACTTAACAAAATCCAAAAGAATCCCAAAAGAATTCTTCAAGCAAGCCCGGCAGGCTGCTACGGCGGACAGATGCACAAACGCACAACGTGAGGCGGAAGAAGCTTGGGCACGACCTGGTCGTTTCGTCCGCCGACAAGCGTTTGTCATGGTTGCCGCAAAGCCGACCATAAAGTCGCATCCGATTTGCAGACTCCGGACATACTACCAAGGCGGACACATGAACAAATTTGTAGCCATCATTTTTCCAGATGAAGCGCGGGCCTACGAAGGGGTCCTGGCGCTTCGCGAGCTGCATCGAGAGGGCAGTATCCTCCTTTACGGCGAAACGGTAGTCGTCAAGGACGAAGCCGGCAAGCTCTCGATCAGGGAAGCCAAGTCGGCGGGCGGGCTTGCAACCACGATTGGCGCAGTTACTGGTGGTCTTCTCGGCTTGCTGGCAGGTCCGTTCGGCACAATCGCAGGACTGACCGGCGGCGCGCTTCTCGGCGGGCTTAAAGATATATTCGATGCTGGAATTTCTGGGGATTTTATCAAGGTCATCTCCGAAGAACTTACGCCTGGCAGGAGCGTGGTCATTGCCGAAATCGATGAGGGCTGGACTTCGCCCCTTGATATTCGCATCGCCCCTCTAGGCGGCGTGGTGGTGCGTACGTTCCGTCACGAAGTCGAGGAAGCCCAGATCCGACGCGAGATCAATGACATCACGAACGAATTGACGTACCTACGCGAGCAACTGCTCCAAGAGGGTAAGCATGCTGGCACAGAACTAAAGGTGCGCATCGAACTGTTGGACAAATCCTTGGCCGAAGCCAGCAAGCGAATTCAAGGGAAGGCCAAAGCTCTTCGCGAAGAAACGGAGGCTGTAATCGTCTCATTACAAGCGCAGGCCGAGGGGGCTGTCGAATCGGCTGGAAAGCGGATTGAACAACGCATTGCCGATATCCAGGAAGACTACGATAAGCGCGCTGCCAAACTCGAACAGGCTTGGGAACAAACCAAGGCCGCGCTGAGATAGCGGCAAAGAAAGCGATCGTCTAAATCGTTGCCCATTGCGCTCTAACGACCCGCGCGGTCGTCGTGGTGGAAGTGCTCGCAATTCTCCTTCTCCAGTTGGATGAGGTCGCTGGCAAGCTGGTTTCAATCCCTCCCGATCCGAGGGAAAGGAGGTCGAGCCAGATGTATGGATGAAATGTGTTAATGAAAAAATACGCAATGGACATCAGGTCGATATGCAATTAGTGAACCTAAAGGATCGGTCGTTCATTCTCGCGCTGATCGTAATTACGCTGCTCTTCGGCCTACTGCTATGGCCGTTCTACGCAGCAATCTTTTGGGCGACGGCGCTAGCAGTGCTGTTCTGGCCGCTCTACGAGCGCATCTTGTCATCGATGCCTCGATCCCCGGCACTGGCATCTCTTTTGACCATAGTAGCGTGCGTGCTGCTCGTAGTGGTTCCGCTTGCACTGGTCGCTATATCTGCTGCGCAGGAAGTAGTGCAACTCTACGATCACCTACTGGCTGATGGCGGCAGCGGCATCGAAGCCCGTATACATCAGGCCGTAAAGACGGCTCCTCCTTGGTTGCGGGCGTGGCTGGAACGGATGGGCCTCAACCAGTTGGATGGCATCCGCGGCAACACAGTACAGATCCTCGAACAAGCGCTGCAATTCATCGCCTCGCACGCCGTCGCAGTTGGTCAAGATACGCTGCGGCTTGCAGTGAGCTTCACGTTGATGCTCTACCTTCTTTTCTTTGCTTTCCGTGATGGAACGAAGGTGGTCGAGAATTTACGTGACGCATTACCAATCGAGCGCAGCTACTTGGGTGAGTTGGGGCTTCGGTTCGAGAACATGGTGAAAGCGACGATTAAGGGAAGCCTGATGGTCGCGGGCATCCAGGGTGCGCTTGGAGGCGTGCTGTTCTGGTTGCTCGGAATCCAAGGAGCAGTTTTGTGGGGTGTCGTAATGGCAGTGCTGTCACTAATCCCCGTGCTGGGGGCGTGGTTGGTCTGGGGGCCGGTGGCACTTTATCTTCTAGCAACGGGTGAAGTGGCAAAAGCGGCTCTTATGGCCGCGTTCGGCGCCGGTGTAATCGGATTAATCGACAACATCCTGCGACCGATCCTCGTTGGTAAGGAAGCTCGCATGCCGGATTATATCGTCCTGCTATCCACTCTCGGTGGAATCTCGCTTTTTGGATTGACCGGTCTCGTCGCTGGACCGGTTATCGCGGCCTTTTTTATGGCGGCCTGGTCATTGTTTGTCGCAGGAAACACAAGTGGCGAATCCAGCACTCCGCATGCTTCAGCCGAGCCCGAGAATTCGGGGTAGAGATTAACTCCCGGGTATGGCGAGACCATGACAATGGAACTACGACACCTTCGCTATTTCCTTGCCGTAGCCGAAGAATTGCACTTCGCCCGTGCGGCTGAGCGGCTGCATATTGAGCAATCGCCGCTGTCGCGCGCCATCAAGGAGCTTGAAGAAGAACTGGGCGTGATTCTGCTTGCCCGCACCACTCGCAGCACACGACTTACTCGTGCCGGAAAGTTATTTATGGATCATGTGCCGCGCGTCTTCGCAGCATTGCAGCAGGCTCGCGATAGCGTGCAAGCAGCTGCGAACGGCTTCCACGGGCAGTTGCGCGTGGCTCTTTCCGATGGCATCACCCCGTCGCGTTTGCCGGGGCTCTTGGCGCTGTGCCGCCAAGAAGAGCCAGAGGTTGAGCTTCGGTTCTTCGAGGTGCCTCTATCGCAGCAGATCAAGGGACTGCATGATGACCTCTATGACGTGGGTTTCGCGCAGTCCGACGAAGTGGGCGACAGAGTTGTCGCCATGCCGGCCTGGAGCGATACGCTTATGGTGGCGGTGCCTGCGCGGCACCCTCTGTTGGTCCACAAGCGCATCCCTTTGGATGCGCTGTTGCGTTACCCGCTAGTGCTATGCGATCCACAGGTGTGCGAGGGTCATGCCAAGCACGTCGAACGTGTGCTGCGTCGGACAGGCATGGAGCCGTTGATAGCCGAGCGTGTGGCCTCCTGCGATCTGATGATGGCGCTGGTATCCGCAGGCTTCGCGTTGGGTCTGACGGGCGAGGCGCACATTTCCACCAGTCGCGAAGCGGGCGTTGTGGCACGGCCGCTTGCATCGCGTGTGCCGCCGCTGACGACCTACTTGCTGCGCCTTGAGGGCGATCCATCCGATGAGATCTCGCGCTTCATCGAGCGAGTGAAGGCCATCCAGTCGCCAGAGTCTCCCAAGCATCGACCTGATTCCCCGGGAGCGCTTGCGCCATGAAAAGGATCATCCCGCTTTTGCTGGTGACCGCGATGACTGCCTGCGGCCAGTCCGAAGCGCCTCAGAAGATCAACGCTTCCGAAGCGAATATTCCAACAGTGGAAGAGCTTGCGGCCAATCCTGAACGGCTCAAGGAACTGCGCCAGCACTGCAAGACTGACCGCCCAAAGTTGGGTGGCGTGCTGTGCAACCGGGTGGCCGAAGCTACGCGCAAGCGGTTCTATGGCGACGGCGAAACGCCATACACGCCTCCGAAGGAACCGCCCAAGTTCTGATCGTTGTCGGTTCGACGCATCATCTTCATTCTCCTGTTCGACACGCCGCAATGCGTCTTCGCTTGCGGCGCTTTTCTTTGACTCGCCACTGCACTCATTCTTTCTTTTTTCTTGACTTTTCTGCTCAACACGGTCTTTGACCAGCACTGACTTGACACCGAACCTGACGCCTGCGGCACGCCCCTGTGCCGCGATCTCCATGAGGAATCAGCGCAGGAGAAATCGGAGGCCAGGTCATGCAAGGGACGAACGTGCTGTTTGGTCAGATCGCCGTGGTGCTCGGCATCGTGATCGCCGGAGTGTGGGCCGCCACACAATGGACGGCAGCGGCCCTTGGCTATCAAGTACGCCTTGGCTCGCCCTGGTTCGACTTTCTTGGCACGTCGATCTACCACCCGTGGAAACTGTTTGAGTGGTGGTTCTTCTTCGGCGCCTATGCACCGGAGGTCTTCGACACCGGCGGCGCGATTGCCGGCGCCAGCGGCATGGCCGCCGTGGGCGTCGCCATCGCCATGTCGGTCTGGCGCTCGCGTCAAGCACGCATGGTCACAACCTACGGCTCTGCGCGCTGGGCGAACGCACAGGACATTCGCAAGGCTGGCCTCACACAGCCTGCCGGCGTGTTCCTGGGCCAGCATGATCGCCAATACCTGCGTCATGAAGGCCCGGAACACGTCCTGACCTTCGCACCCACGCGCTCGGGCAAGGGCGTTGGCCTCGTGGTGCCGACGCTGCTGTCATGGCCGGCCTCCGCCGTCATCCACGACATCAAGGGCGAGAACTGGCAGATCACCGCCGGCTGGCGCTCGCGCTTCTCGCACTGCCTGCTGTTCAACCCGACCGATGTGCAGTCGGCGGCCTACAACCCGCTGCTGGAGGTTCGACGCGGCGCGCATGAAGTTCGCGACGTGCAGAACATCGCGGACATTCTCGTTGACCCCGAAGGCGCGCTGGAGAAGCGCAACCATTGGGAGAAAACCAGTCACGCGCTGCTGGTCGGGGCCATCCTGCATGTGCTCTATGCGGGCGAAGACAAGACGCTGCGCGGCGTCGCCAACTTCCTGTCCGACCCGGCCAGCCCGTTCGAGCTGACTTTGCATCGGATGATGACCACGCCCCATCTGGGCAATGGGCCGCATCCTGTCGTCGCTTCGGCGGCGCGCGAAGTACTCAACAAGTCGGACAACGAGCGTTCCGGCGTGTTGAGCACCGCCATGTCGTTTCTCGGCCTGTACCGTGATCCGACCGTGGCCGCAGTCACGTCGCGCTGCGACTGGCGCATCGCTGACCTGATCGCTGCCGAGCATCCGGTGTCGCTGTATCTGGTGGTGCCGCCTTCGGACATTTCTCGGACGAAGCCGCTCATTCGCCTGATCCTCAACCAGATCGGTCGGCGCCTCACCGAATCGCTCGATGGCTCCGACGGCATCGAGCGTCGCCACAAGCTGCTGCTGATGCTTGATGAGTTCCCGGCGCTGGGACGCCTGGACTTCTTTGAGACGGCGCTGGCCTTCATGGCCGGCTACGGCATCCGCAGCTTCCTCATCGCGCAGTCGCTCAACCAGATTGACAAGGCGTATGGGCAAAACCACTCCATCCTCGACAACTGCCATGTGCGCGTGACGTTCGCCACGAACGACGAGCGCACCGCCAAACGGATCTCCGAGACGCTGGGCACGGCCACCGAGCTGCGCGCCCAGCGCAACTACGCGGGCCACCGACTCGCGCCGTGGCTCGGGCATCTGATGGTGTCGCGCCAAGAAACAGCGCGCCCGCTGCTGACGCCGGGCGAGGTGATGCAGCTTCCGCCTGACGAGGCGGTGGTGATGGTGTCCAGCGTCGCGCCGATCAAGGCCAAGAAGCTGCGCTACTACGCGGACAGCAATTTCAAGCGCCGTGTGCTGCTGCCTCCCGCGCTCGCGGACGGGCAGTACGCGGACGTGCCGCCGTTGCGTCTGGACGACTGGAGCGGCCTGGCGATTCCCGCCGTGCCCGTTGCGCCGGCGTCCGATACCGCCGAGGGCTTCGCTGCCTCTGCCGACGACGGCGGCCCGCGCCGTCAGCCCGAACTCTCCGAAACCGTCGCCTACGCCCCTGAGCTGGCCGCGCCTGCGGCCGACCTCGCGCTGCTCGATGACGACGACGACCTGCCGCTTCCCCTTCCTCGCCAGCTTGACCCATCCATGCAGCGCACGGCGCGGCTGGCTTCCCTCGACCCCAACGACGGAATCGAGCTATGAGCCACTACCGCCTCAATCTGTTCATCCAGCCTGAGCACGCCAAGCGGCTCGATGAACTGGCTGCCAAGAAGGGCGTGTCCAAGTCGTCCATCGTCGCGGCGGCGCTCGCATCGTGGCTGTCGCCCGATGCCGGCGACCAGCGCGAAGCGGCCATTTCCAAACGGCTTGATCGCCTCTCGCGCCAGGCCGAGCGCATGGAGCGCGACCAGAACATCGCCATCGAAACGCTGGCGCTGTTCATTCGCTACTACCTGACCGTGAGCACGCCGGTTCCCGAGGCGCATCAAGACGCGGCACGCGCGCAGGGCAAAGTGCGCTTCGAGCAGTTCACCGAGCAGCTTGGCCGCCACCTGCTGCGGGGCCGCAGCCTGGTTCGTGACGTGGTGGAGGAACTGCATCCCGATCCGATGCGGATGGAGGACGCGGCGGCAGCCGCGCAAGCGCAGGAGCGTGCTTCATGAGCGCCGCTCCGCAGTCCATGAGCGCCACGTCGCTCGACCGGCGCATCCAGATGCTGCGCACGGCGATGGGGCCGCTGATCGCCGCCGCGCTGGAAGACCCGGACGTGGTGGAAATCATGCTCAACCCCGATCGCACCCTTTGGGTGGATCGCCTGTCGTCGGGTCGTGCGCCGATCGGTGTGGAGATGCCCGAGGCCGATGGCGAGCGGATCATCCGCCTCGTCGCGGCCCATGTGGGCGCGGAAGTCCATCGCGGCCAGCCGCTGCTATCCGCCGAACTGCCCGAAACCGGCGAACGCTTCGAGGGCATCTTGCCGCCCGCCGCGCCAGGGCCGGCCTTCGCGCTGCGGAAGCGCGCCATCGGCGTGATCCCGCTGGAGCGGTACGTCATCGACCAGATGATGACCGCCGCCCAGGCGGGCTTTCTCGTTCGCGCCGTGCGCGAGCGGCAGAACGTCCTGATCGCCGGCGCCACCAGCAGCGGCAAGACCACGCTCGCCAATGCGCTGCTGGCCGAGATCGCCGCCACGGGCGACCGCGTGCTGGTGCTTGAAGACACGGTGGAGCTGCAATGCGCGGCCCGTGACCACGTTCCGCTGCGCACCCGCGCAGGCGTGGTATCGATGACCGAGCTGGTTCGCTCGTCCATGCGCCTGCGGCCTGATCGCGTCGTCGTTGGCGAAGTGCGCGGCGCCGAGGCACTGGATCTCATCAAGGTGTGGGGCACAGGCCATCCGGGCGGCATCGCCACGATCCATGCCGGCTCCGCGCTCGGCGCGCTGCTGCGCCTGGAGCAACTGATTCTCGAAGTGGCGGTGAATCCGCCCCGTGCGCTGATTGCCGAGGCGGTCAACGTGGTGATCCACATAGCCGGACGCGGGCGCAAGCGCCGCATCGAGAGCATCGCCCGCGTCGTCGGCTTCGACGGCGTGGGCTACCAACTGGCGGACGCGCTGGAAACGCCGTTTCCCGAGCTGCCGCCACGTCCCGATGCCGCACCCGCTGCGGCGACTTCCCGATCCCCTCACTCACTTGGAGAACTGCCATGACGCAGATGACCATTCCTGCTTTCCGTGTTTCCGTAAATCCGCCTTCTCACTTGTCTAACTCTGCACGGCTGCGCTGCCTGGGCCGCCCTGCGGGGCAAGGACTGCTGCTGGCCGCGCTGCTGCTGTTCCTGGCTGGAACAGCACAGGCCGCCGGCTCCTCGATGCCGTGGGAAGGCCCGCTGCAATCCATCCTCGAATCCATCCAGGGGCCGGTAGCTCGCATCGTCGCCGTCATCATCATCATCGCCACGGGCCTCGCGCTCGCGTTCGGCGACACGTCTGGCGGATTCCGCAAGCTGATCCAGATCGTCTTCGGCCTGTCCATCGCTTTCGCGGCTTCCAGCTTCTTCCTGTCGTTCTTCAGCTTCTCCGGCGGGGCCGTCGTATGAGCGCCCCGGACGCCTTCACGGAAGGCTTCGAGGTGCCGCTGCATCGCTCGCTGACCGAGCCGATTCTGCTGGGCGGTGCGCCGCGCACCGTGGCGATCGCCAACGGCACGCTGGCTGCCGCGGTCGGCCTGGGCCTGCAACTGTGGATTCCCGGCGTGGTGCTCTGGATCGTCGGCCATTCGCTGGCGGTGTGGGGTGCGCGCGTCGATCCGCAGTTCATGCAGGTCTTTGCGCGGCACATCAAGCACCGCCCGCTGCTGGACGTGTGAGGGGAGGACGCCGCGATGCTGAACCTCGCCGAATACCGCCAGCGCCCGGCCTTGCTTGCTGACTGGCTGCCCTGGGCCGGACTGGTCGCACCGGGCGTCGTCTTGAACAAGGACGGCAGTTTCCAGCGCACAGCCCGGTTTCGTGGGCCCGACCTCGACAGTGCGACGCAAGGCGAACTGATCGCCACGTCGGCGCGCTTGAACAACGCCCTGCGCCGCATGGGATCGGGCTGGGCGCTGTTCATCGAAGCCGACCGCCGGGCCGCTGCCGACTATCCGCGCTCGGAGTTTCCCGAACCGCTTTCGTGGCTGGTGGAGGAAGAACGCCGGGCCGCCTTCGAGGAATCGGGCCATCACTTCGAGAGCGGCTATCACCTAACGCTGCTTTACCTGCCGCCGGAAGAATCCCGCGCCCGCGCAGCCAGGACGCTCTACGAGAACACGCCGACGAATGGTGTGGACT
>JAGOCV010000249.1 GCA_017998575.1 Burkholderiaceae bacterium | reverse complement strand
CGCCCAGCTCATGGAGTGCCGCGGCGCCGAACTGCAGGGCCGACTCGAAGGTTTCGCGCAGCTGATAGGCCACGCCGCGCTTTATGAGCTCGCTGGCGTGCTGGCGGTCGAAGGCGCGGGCGAGCACCGGCGTCAGCGGGAACTCGCGCTTGCACAGATCGACGATGTGGTTGATGTCTTCCTTCTTGTCCACGCACACCAGGATGGCGCGGGCGTGCTGCGCGCCGCTGGCGTGCAGCACATCGGGGCGGCGGCCGTCGCCGTAGTAGAGCTTGAAGCCGAAGTTGGCGGCCGACCGGATCATGTCGGTGTCGTCCTCGATGATCACGGTGTCGACGCCGCGCGCCAGCAGCAGGCCGCTGGCGATCTGGCCGAAGCGGCCGAAGCCGATCACCAGCACCTCGCCCGACAGATCCTTGGCCACGTCCACGCCATCCAGATCGTGCGGCTTGGCCTTGGCCTCGCTGGGCATCGCACGACGCAGCAGCACCACGACCAGTGGCGTGAGCGCCATCGACAGGATCACGATGGCGGTGAACGAGGCGTTGGCGTTGGCGTCTATCACGCCGCCTGCCGCGGCCGCCGAGAACAGCACGAAGGCGAATTCGCCCCCCTGCGCCATGAGCGCCGCACGCTCCAGCGCCACCGTGTGGGAAGCCCGGGCCAGGCGCGCCACGGCATAGATGCCGGCTGCCTTGAGCACCATGTACGCCAGCACACCGGCGGCGATCACGAACCAGTCCTGCAGCACCAGCCGCAGGTCCAGCGACATGCCCACGCTCATGAAGAACAGGCCCAGCAGGATGCCGCGGAAAGGCTCGATGTCGGCTTCGAGCTGGTGGCGGAACGTGGATTCGGACAGCATCACGCCGGCCGCGAACGCACCCATGGCCATCGAGAGGCCGCCCCAGTCCATGGCCAGCGCGGCGCCCAGCACCACCAGCAGGGCGGCCGCGGTCATCACTTCGCGCGCCTTGGCGTTGGCCAGCACGCGAAACAACGGGTTGAGCACCCAGCGGCTCACGGCGATCAGGCCCAGGATGGCCACCAGCGCCACGCCTACCGTCACCCAGCGCGACACCTGGGGGCCGTCGGCCGGCACGGGCGCGAGCGCGGCCACCATGGCCAGCAGCGGCACGATGGCCAAGTCTTCGAGCAGCAGGATCGAGACGATCTGCTGGCCCTGGCGCGTGGAGGTGGTGCCGGTCTCGTCCAGCAACTGGATGACGGTGGCCGTGGAGGTGAGCACGAAGCCCATGGCCAGCACGAACGCCACCGGCGCCGCCAGGCCCGTGAGCATGCCCAGCCCCGTGAGCAGGGCGCCGCATGCCACCACCTGCGCCAGCCCCAGCCCGAAGATCGCGCGCCGCAGCGCCCACAGGCGCGAAGGCTGCATCTCCAGCCCGATGACGAACAGGAACATCACCACGCCCAGTTCGGCCACGTGAAGGATGTGCTGCGGTTCGCTGAAGAAACCCAGGCCGAACGGCCCGATCACCAGACCGGCGGCCAGATAGCCGAGTACCGAGCCCAGGCCCAGGCGGCGGAACAGGGGGACGGCCACCACACCGGCGGCCAGCAGCACCACGACCTTGACGAGTTCACCGGAATTTTCAACGGCCATGAGGGTGTGGGCCGCGAGGGCGGCAAGACGGAAGGAAGGCGGACATGCGCGAGTGCGATGTTAGCGCGCCCCGGCATGGCCTGCCGCCGCACGTCTGGTGTCTACACACTCAGACGGGCGAGTCCGCGGACGTCAGAGGCTTGGTCTCCGTCGAAGGCGCGGGTCGCGCGCTGCCCACCGGTCCGCTTTTTTCGCGCAGCCAGGCTTCGATCTGCGCCCCAGTGGTGAGCCCCAACGCGGCAAGTTCATACGCGACGAACTTGCCGGCCACGTTAACCTGGCTTTGGGTAAAGGCGGTCCATGGATTCTGTCGGCCTGCTTCATCGGTCATCGCATGCTTGACTTTCTGCTTGGCGAAGGTATTGGCGAAGAAGCCCACCGCGAGCGCCGCTGCCGAGAACAGGGCCGATGGCAGATGCTGGACCACTTGAGGCACGAATTTTTCGTAGACGGTCGGCATTTCATGGGGCTCACGCCCGCCCATGGAGCGAGGGATGACGGCGGGCGGCAGGAACGCGGTTCCGATGCTGGTGAACCCCCTTGTCACGTTCGCGAGGCCCCGGCCGCTGTGCAGCGCCATGCTCTTTTCGGCGTCGAGCAGCAGCGGGACGACTTGCTTGCTGCTCAACAGCATGTGCGGACCGTAGGCGCAGCGCTGGCGTTGCGCATGAATGCCGATGACCTGGCTGCCGACGCCGGCCGCGAATCCGCCCGCCGTCTCGCCCACCGTATCGAACCATGGCAGTTGGTCGACCGGCGCCAGCTTGCTGGAAGCCAGCAGCTCATTGCGCGCGGTGTAGGGCGCGAGCGCTTTCGAAACTTCGCCAAACTGACCCATGAACCCCGGAGCAGGTTCGCCGAACTCATTCATCAGCCGCACCATCGTGGGATGCAGGTCATGCGAGGGCGAGCGCACCGCGAGATAGAAGGGCCTGTAACCGAAAGCCGAGCGCACCATGTGGCCGGTGAGCGAGGTGTCGGCGAACATCAGGCTACCGGCCGCCAGGGCGGAGTAGGCGCGTTCAGCCACATCTTCGCTCAGACCGTAAATCGTACGCAGGTAAGCAACCCCCGCGGGCGCCACGACGTCGGCCACCGCGCCCCCGGTGTTGAAGATCATTGCATTGGTGAGGCCCAGTGCCCCCATCGTGAACCGATCGATCGAGGTCGCGCGTTCCAGGACTGCGCTGAGGCGGGTTGTATCGAAGCCATGGTGGGTCAGGTCAACGGCGATTTCCTCGGTCATCGTATCGAAATCCTGCTGCATCTTTGCAACTCGCTGCTCCACCTCGCGCGCACGGTCGTGCGGCAACATGGCGGCAAGCGACCCATCGTCATCACGGATGTTCTCGGCCGTGATGCGCGCCCTCAGGCCTGCGAAGTGCCGATCGACCTGCCGCAGGACGGCCGGGTCCACCGCATCTTCATCCGGCTTCTTGCTGGTGAAGTCGGATTCCGTCGTGCTTCCCACGAGAAGACTCAATGTTTGCGCCACCGGGTTGGATGCGCTACTGACAGGAGCGGATGATGGCTGCTCTTCGCTGGGTAGCGGGTTGTCGGCTTCGTTGGTGGTTCGTGGCAGCAGGGGTTGCGGTGGTTCCGATGTCAGGCGAAAGTCGTTGCTCGGCTTGCCAGTCGTTGAGAAAGTCATTGACAGTTTTGGCTCAAGGCTCGTTGATCAGAGAAGTCTGAATTCTGTGAGCCGGGCCTTCTGGCGCCGGGCCAGAAAACGAATCCGCCAGCGCCCGCGCGAAGGGTGTTGCGCACAGCGATGTCCCCTCTGGCGCTATGGCACACTCGCCGCTCGTTTCTGGCCGCCCGGCGCTCGTCCGGGTGGATCGCTCCGCCTTGCTTCAACGACTTCCCCCATCCATGCAGAAAATCATCCGGCAACTGGCTGCCGAGATCAAAGTGGCCGAATCGCAGATCCGCTCGGCCGTGGACTTGCTCGACGGTGGCGCCACTGTCCCCTTCATCGCCCGCTACCGCAAGGAAGTCACCGGCGGCCTCGACGACGTACAACTGCGCGAACTCGAAGTGCGCCTGGTCTACCTGCGCGAACTGGAAGAGCGCCGCGAGGCGGTGCTCAAAAGCATCGACGAGCAGGGCAAGCTCACGCCGGAGCTGACGGCCGCCATCATGGGCGCGCCCACCAAGCAGGAGCTGGAAGACATCTACCTGCCCTACAAGCCGCGCCGCCGCACCAAGGGCCAGATCGCCCGCGAGGCGGGGCTGGAACCGCTGGCCGACCGGCTGTTCGCCGACCCGACACTGGAGCCGGCCACCGAGGCCGCCGCGTTCACCCGGCCGGCCGAGGACGGCGTCGATTTCTCCACCGTGCCAGCCGTGCTCGACGGCGTGCGCGACCTGCTGTCCGAGCGCTGGGCCGAAGACGCTGCTCTGGTGCAGGCCATGCGCGACTGGCTCTGGACCGAAGGCCTTCTGCGCAGCAAGAAGGTCGAGGGCAAGGACGAGAACAATCCCGACGTCGCCAAGTTCCGCGACTATTTCGACTACGACGAGCCCATCGGCCGCGTGCCCTCCCACCGCGCGCTGGCCGTGTTCCGGGGCCGCGCGCAGGAAATCCTCGAAGCGAAGCTGGTGCTGCCGGTCGAGCCCGAGCCCGGCAAGCCGAGCGTGGCCGAAGGCCGCATCGCGCTGCATCTGGGCTGGAGCCACGCCGGCCGCCCCGCCGACGACCTGATCCGCAAGTGCGTGGCCTGGACGTGGCGCGTCAAGCTCAGCCTGTCGACCGAGCGCGACCTGTTCTCGCGCCTGCGCGAGGACGCCGAGAAGGTGGCCATCAAGGTGTTCGGCGACAACCTGCGCGACCTGCTGCTGGCCGCACCAGCCGGCCCGCGCGTCGTGATGGGGCTCGATCCCGGCATCCGCACCGGCGTGAAGGTGGCCGTGGTCGATGCCACCGGCAAGCTGGTCGACACCCACACCGTCTATCCGCACGAGCCGCGCCGCGACTGGGATGGCTCGCTCGCCACGCTGGCGAGCCTGTGCATGAAGCACAACGTCAACCTGATCGCCATCGGCAACGGCACGGCCAGCCGCGAGACCGACAAGCTCGCGGGCGAGCTGATCAAGCTGCTGGCCCAGCATGCGGCATCGGCCGGCGCCACGGCCACACCGATCGAGAAAGTGGTGGTGAGCGAGGCGGGCGCCTCGGTCTACAGCGCCAGCGAATACGCCAGCCAGGAAATGCCCGACGTGGACGTGAGCCTGCGCGGCGCGGCCAGCATCGCACGCCGCCTGCAGGATCCGCTGGCCGAGCTGGTGAAGATCGACCCCAAGTCCATCGGCGTGGGCCAGTATCAGCACGACGTGAACCAGGGCGAGCTGGCCCGCACGCTCGACACGGTGGTCGAAGACTGCGTGAACGCCGTGGGTGTGGATCTCAATACGGCCAGCGTGCCGTTGCTCTCGCGCGTTTCGGGCCTGTCGGCCAGCGTGGCGCGCGCCATCGTGCGCTGGCGCGAATCCAACGGCGCCTTCGGCAGCCGCCAGCAGCTGCTGGACGTGGGCGGCCTGGGCGCCAAGACCTTCGAGCAGAGCGCTGGCTTCCTGCGCATCCGCGGTGGCGACAACCCCCTGGACATGACCGGCGTGCACCCCGAGACCTATCCCGTCGTCGAGAAGATGATGGCGCAGACCGGCCGGCCGGTGGCCGAGCTGATGGGTCGCGCGGAGATCCTCAAGACGCTCAAACCCGAGCTGTTCGCCAACGAAACCTTCGGCGTCATCACCGTGAAGGACATCCTCGGCGAGCTGGAAAAGCCGGGGCGTGACCCACGCCCCGACTTCAAGGTGGCACGCTTCAACGACGGCGTGGAAGACATCGCCGACTTGCGGCCCGACATGGTGCTGGAAGGCACGGTGAGCAACGTGGCGCAGTTCGGCGCCTTCATCGACCTGGGCGTGCATCAGGACGGACTGGTGCACGTGAGCCAGCTGTCCAGCAAGTTCGTGAACGACGCGCGCGAAGTGGTCAAGACGGGCGACATCGTCAAGGTGAAGGTGCTCGAGGTCGATGCCGTGCGCAAACGCATCAGTCTCACCATGAAACTCGACGCCTCTGCGCGGCCGGCCGGTGGTCGGGATGGCGCGCCTCGGGACAACCGCTACGAGGCCGCAGGGCGGGGCCGGCAAATGCCGCGCCAGAGCGCGCCTGCCGGCCAGAACGCCATGGAAGCCGCGTTCGCCAAGTTGCGCGGCGGGCGCTGATACGCCGACAGTCGCGCGCGCCGCCGCGTCGTGACGGCGCGACAGCGCGGCGGCTGCGACGACTCAAATCAAGAAATTCTCGAACGGGTCGCGCCGCTTGCCGGGTCGGGGCCGATAATGCCGGCATGTTTCTGAGTGTTTCTGACCTGACGTGCCCGGCGATGGTGTGCGGTCTTTGGGGGACGCGCGTTGCAACTTGAAGCCCTTCTGGCCCAGCCCGGCGCACTGCCGTCGGCACCGGCCGCTACCGCCCAACTCATATCGGGGCTGGACAACCC
>JAGOCV010000248.1 GCA_017998575.1 Burkholderiaceae bacterium | reverse complement strand
ATCCCGAGCTATGCGCCGCGCCAGGCTGCAGCCCATTTCAACAAGCTCGAGTGCTTCTGCTTCAGCCAGTACACATTGGAGCCGGGCGAGAAGAAGGAATGGCCGGTGGCCTTCGTCATCGATCCCAAACTGTCGAAGGACGTGACGACCATCACGCTGTCCTACACCTTCTTCGAGGTGGGCGGCAAGACGCCTGCGCCACCCACCGCATCGGCCACAGGCGCCGTGCCCCAGCTGGAAGCCGGGACGTGAGCGAGATGGTTACACCCACGCCGTCACCTACGCCACGCAAGCCGGGTCTGTCGCTGTGGCGCACCGTGCGCGCGGTGGCGTGGTCGTTCGTCGGCCTGCGCCAGCGTGGCGAGTTCGAGGAAGACGTCAAGCGCCTGTCGCCCATCCACATCCTGGTGGTGGGCCTGATCGGTGCCATGCTGTTCGTCGGTGGGTTGATCCTGCTGGTCAACTGGGTGGTCGTCGCTTGAGTCCCGATGAAATGAAGATCAAAGATAAGAGAGTCAGGAGCTGCACATGAGTTCGTCCACCACTGGCGCCACGCCGTACTACTTCGTTCCGGGGCCTTCGCGCCATCCCGTCATGGCGGCTGCGGGCCTGTTCTTCGTGATCCTGGGCGCCGGCCAGTGGATCAACGGCCACGGATGGGGTGCCTATTCGCTGGCCTTCGGCCTGGCATGGTGGGGCATCGTGCTGTTCCAGTGGTTCCGCGATGCGGTGCACGAGAGCGAGACCGGCCAGTACGGCCGCAAGATCGACCTATCGTACCGCTGGAGCATGAGCTGGTTCATCTTCTCCGAGGTGATGTTCTTCGGCGCCTTCTTCACTGCGCTGTGGTGGGCCCGCTCCCACTCTGTGCCGGCGCTGGGAAGCCTTGAGAACGCCCTGCTGTGGCCCGATTTCAAGGCCGTCTGGCCCAGCGTCTCGCCCGGTGCGACCACGTCCCCGGCCGGCATCGTCGAGCCGTTCCAGACCATGGGGCCATTCTGGCTGCCCACCATCAACACGGCACTGCTGCTGACCTCGGGCGTGACGCTGACCATCGCTCACCACGCGCTGCAGGCGGGCCATCGCGCCAAGACCATCGGCTACATGTGGGCCACCGTGCTGCTGGGCATCGTGTTCCTGTGCGTTCAGGGCTATGAGTACGCCCACGCCTATGCCGACCTGAACCTCAAGCTCAACTCGGGCATTTTCGGTTCGACCTTCTTCATGCTCACGGGCTTCCACGGCTTCCACGTGTTCGTGGGCATGCTGATGTTGCTGTTCATCACGCTGCGCCTGCAGAAGGGCCACTTCACGGCCGAGCGCCATTTCGGCTTCGAAGGCGCGGCCTGGTACTGGCACTTCGTGGATGTGGTCTGGCTGGGCCTGTACATCCTGGTCTACTGGATGTGACTGCCGCCCGGCGGCAACCGTGAAAAAGGCGCCGCGAGGCGCCTTTTTTCCATGACCCGCAAGGGCTGCGACACTAGCGGCTGGCAGGAACGCCGGTTGGCTGGATCCAGCCGAGCTTCCAGGCGATGAGCAGACAGACGAACAGCAGCACCGAGAGGCCGACGCGAACCGCCAGCGCGCGGGCCATGTTGTTGCCAGACTTGGGCTTGTCGTTCTGGCCGCCGCGCATCATGAACACCAGCGCCGCGCCCAGGCTGGCGAGGATCGCGACGAAAACCAGCCCCATCAGGTATTTCATGCAGAGGATTATCCCGTGACCGGGCCCCGCACGCACTCCATGCGCTTCTGGATCGTCACGCTCGCCGCTATGGCCGGCATCGCGGGGACGGTGTCGCTGGGACGCTGGCAGCTCGACCGTGCCGCGCAGAAGATGGCGCTGCACGATGCGATCGAGGCGCAGCGCAATGCGCCTGCCGTTGGCGGCGGGGTGCTGGCGGGTCACCCGGACCTGTCGCCCTGGCTGCATCGCCGCGTCACGCTCCAGGGCGAATGGGCCGCGGACCGCACGGTGTATCTGGACAACCGGCAGATGCACGGCCGGCCCGGCTTCTATGTGCTGACGCCGCTGCGTCTGGCGCAAGGGGGCGTGGTGCTGGTGCAGCGGGGCTGGGTGCCGCGCGATTTCCAGGACCGCACGCGCCTGATGCCGGTGCAAACGCCCTCGGGGACAGTGACCATCGATGGCCGGGTGGCGCCGCCGCCGGGACGACTGTATGCCTTGGGCAATATGTCCGAGGGGCCGGGGGCCCAAGGGGCTTCCCGCATCCGGCAGAATCTCGACCTGAACGCATTCCGCACCGAGACCGGGCTGCCGCTTGCCGAGGGCAGCATCGTCCAGACGGGCGCTGCCAGCGAAGGCCTGCAGCGCGAATGGCCCGAAGTGGCCACCGGCGTCGAGAAACACTATGGCTATGCCGCCCAATGGTTCGGGTTCGGCGGCCTGATGGCAATCCTTTATGTCTGGTTCCAATTCATCGTCCCCCGCCGGCGCCGCCGCGCCCCTGCCGCCGACTGACGAGCCGCTGGCTTTCACCGTGCACTCCATGCCGTCGCCGCAGTCGCTCGGTGGCAACGCGGCGCGCACGCGCAGCGGCCGCTGGAAGATGATCGGTGTGCTGCTGATGTGTGCGGCACCCGTCATCGCGTCGTACTTCACCTACTACGTCATCCGGCCCGATGGACGCACGGCGTTCGGTGAACTGGTGGCGCAGCGCCCCATGCCGCCGATCGTGGCACGCACGCTCGATGGCCGTGATGTGCCGCTGACCTCGTTGCGGCACCAGTGGCTGCTGGTGAGTGCCAGCGCCTCCGCCTGTGCCGAACGCTGCCAGACCAATCTCTATCTGCAGCGCCAGTTGCGCGAGAGCGTGGGCCGTGAGAAGGATCGTCTGGACTGGGTGTGGCTCGTCACCGACGATGGGGCCGTGCCCGATGCCATCCGTCCGGCGCTGGCCAATGCCACGGTGTTGCGGGTCGAGCCGGCCGCGCTGCAGCAGTGGATCGAGCCCGCCGCAGGCCGCGCGCTCGAAGACCATCTCTATGTGATCGACCCCATGGGCAACTGGATGATGCGCTTTCCGCCTGCGCTGGATGCGAAGAGCGCCGCGCGTGCCAAGCGCGATCTGGAAAGGCTGCTGCGCGCCTCGTCCTCGTGGGATCTGGCCGGCCGCCCGGTGCAGGACTGAGGCATGGACGCGCAACCACTCTACGACCTCTCGCCTGTGGCTCGGATGATGCTCATGGGCGTGGTGATCGCGCTAGGGCCGCTGGCCTGGATCTGGATGCGCAACCGCCAGGCCGCGCCGGCGCAGCGCATGGCTGCGCTTACCGTGCTCACGCTGTTCCTCACGTTCGATCTGGTGCTGTTCGGCGCCTTCACGCGACTCACCGATTCGGGCCTGGGATGCCCCGATTGGCCCGGCTGCTACGGCCAGGCCAGCCCGCTGGGCGCACATGCCGAGATCAGCGCCGCGCAGTCGGCCCAGCCCACGGGACCGGTCACGCACCGCAAGGCCTGGATCGAGATGATCCATCGCTACCTGGCCACCGGCGTGGGCGTGCTCATCCTCACGCTCACGGCCGCCAGCTGGATGCTGCACCGCCGGGGCGGCACGCTGGCCGTCAGCCCGTGGTGGCCCACGCTCACGCTGGTGTGGGTGTGCCTGCAGGGAGCGTTCGGCGCGCTCACGGTCACCATGAAGCTGTTTCCGGCCATCGTCACGCTGCACCTGATCGGCGGCCTGGTGTTGCTGGCCCTGCTGTGCGTGCAGGCGGCGCGCTTTCGCCAGGCCCAGCGCGGCGAGCCACCCGCGCTCGTCGACGGCGCCCGGCGCGCGCTGCTGTGGGCGACCACAGCCGCCGTCACGCTGCAGATCGCGCTGGGCGGCTGGGTCAGCACCAACTATGCCGTACTGGCCTGCCGCGACTTCCCGCAGTGCCAGGGCAGCTGGTGGCCGCAAATGGACTTCCTGAGCGGCTTCGAGATCTGGCGCCATCTGGGCATGACGGGTTCGGGCGAAGGCATTCCTTTCGCTGCGCTCACGGCCATCCACTACACGCATCGGCTCTGGGCCTATGCGGTTCTGGCGCTGATGGCGCTGCTGGCCTGGCGACTGTGGCGCGATCCCGCGCTTGCGCGGCCCGCGCGATGGGTGGCGGCGCTGGCTGCCTGGCAGTTCGGCACCGGCCTCTCCAACGTGGTGTTCGACTGGCCGCTGGCCGCGGCGGTGTCGCACACCGGTGGGGCCGCCGCGCTCGTGGTCGTGCTGACCTGGGCGCTGGCCAACAGCCGCGTGGCCGACCGCACGCAGGCGAACGCCCGGGACGTGATGCTGCGGGAGGCCCGCGCATGAGCACCCGGCCCTCCCAACCGGCTGCGACGACGGACGCCCCCCCGGTTGCAGCCTCGTTCGGTTCGAAGATCAGCCAGTTCAATGCACTGACCAAACCGCGCGTCATCCAGCTCATCGTGTTCTGCGCGCTGATCGGCATGGTGCTGGCCGTGCCCGGCCTTCCGACGCTGGCGCACGTCAAGCTTGCGGCCATTGCATGCCTGGGCATCTGGCTGGTGGCCGGCGCCGCAGCGGCGTTCAACTGCCTGGTCGAGAAGGGCATCGACGCCCGCATGAAGCGCACGGCCTGGCGCCCCACCGCCAAGGGCGAGTTGTCGGATCTGCAGACGCTGCTGTTCTCCGCGCTGCTGTGCGCGGCCGGCTCGTGGCTGCTGTACGTGTGGGTCAATCCGCTGACCATGTGGCTCACCTTCGCCACCTTCGTCGGCTATGCGGTGGTGTACACCGTGATCCTCAAGCCGCTCACGCCGCAGAACATCGTGATCGGCGGTGCCTCGGGCGCGATGCCGCCGGTGCTGGGCTGGGCCGCGATGACGGGCCAGGTGGGCCCCGAGGCGCTCATCCTCTTCCTCATCATCTTCCTGTGGACACCGCCGCACTTCTGGGCCCTCGCGCTCTATCGCGTCGAGGACTATCGCAAGTCGGGCCTGCCCATGCTGCCGGTCACACACGGCAACGAGTTCACGCGGTTGCAGGTGCTGCTCTACACGATCATCCTCTTCGCCGCCTGCCTCATGCCCTTCGTCTACGGCATGAGTTCATGGTTTTACCTGTTCTGGGCCGTGGTGCTGTCGCTGGGGTTCTGTGGCTACGGCTTCGCGCTGTGGCGCAGCTATTCCGACGCGCTCGCGCGCAAGACCTTCCGTTTCTCCCTGATCCACCTCAGCCTGCTGTTCGCAGCGCTGCTGGTCGATCACTACCTCTTCTGAGTACCGACATGCACAAGCGCGACCTTCTCCGCGGCCTCTCGTCCCTGGCGCTCGTGTCGTCGGCAGGACTGCTGGTGGCCTGCTCCGAACCCAAGCCGTCGTTCAAGTCGGTGGACATCACCGGCGCCGACTATGCCAAGGACTTCCGGGTCGTCGACCACGAAGGCCGCGAACGCACGCTGGCGGACTTCAAAGGCAAGGTCGTCGTGATGTTCTTCGGCTTCACGCAATGCCCCGACGTCTGCCCGACCTCGATGGCCGAGCTGGCACAGATCAAGAAGGCGCTGGGCGCTGACGGCGAACGCCTGCAGGGCGTGTTCGTGAGTGTGGATCCGGAGCGCGACACGCCTGAAATCCTCAAGGCCTACATGGGTGCATTCGATCCGTCCTTCGTGGCGCTGCGTCCCACGCCCGAACAGCTGCCCGCGCTCGCCAAGGACTTCAAGATCTACTACAAGAAGGTCGACGGCAAGACCCCCACGAGCTACACCATGGACCATACGGCCGCCAGCTACGTCTACGACACGCGGGGCCGCCTGCGCCTGTACGCACGGTATGGCGCCGGCGCCGAGGCGCTCACCTCCGATGTCAGGCAACTGCTGAAAGAAGCCTCTTGAGCACAGTGCTGGCCGCGCATGCCCATCTGCTGGCACGCAGGGGCGCCGCCCGCATCGCGCTGATCCCGCCCGACGTGCTGGAAGCCCTCAACGGCGGCCACATCCCCACCGTCAATCTCAACGAGTTCCTCGCCATCGACCTCGGCCGCCTGGCCCCGGCCGTGGCCCTGCAAGTGGGGCTCGATCCGCGGGCCGAGCGCCTTGTCGACACGCTGGCCATGCTGCCGGCCTTCAAGCCCATGCAGCGGCACACACATGTGGCACGCGCGCTGTATGACC
>JAGOCV010000247.1 GCA_017998575.1 Burkholderiaceae bacterium | reverse complement strand
GGGGCTTCTCGAGGAATCGGTAGAGGTGATAGACCTGCTTGAGCTTGCGGCGCGAATCCTGGTTGAGCCGCCCCTCACGCGTGAGGATGTGCAGCTCCTTGAGCAGCTCGACCGACTGTCCATGCCACAGCTGCGACAGGTCGTCGGCCACGGCCGGGCCGGCCTTGGATGTCTTGTCGGATGAACGGGATTTCGGTTGAATTGGCACGGCGCGTCCCACGCGGCACAAACACGCGAAGTGTCCGGATTCTAGTGAGAACCACTTGCCGGCCCGCGTCGAGTCAGCAATTGCCCCACGCGCGCGGCCAGCCACAGGCCCGCGAGGGAACAGGCGATCGTGACGAGCCATGTCCACTGCCAGCCCTGCGCCCGGCCAGCCAGCCAGGCCACTGCCGGCGGCACGCAGAACTGACCGAGGGCCGAGAACTGCTGCATCCAGCCCACGGTGGTCGAGATGGTGTGCTCGTCGGGCGCCAGCCGCACGGCCAACGCCATCAGGGTGCCGGGGATGATGCCGCCGACCATCGAGAATGCCAGCACAGCCAGATAGCGCAGTGCCGCGGGCGCTTCATGGCCCGCCACCTGGGCGAAGGCCACCACGGCCGCCAGGCCCATCGCCGCGTAGCCGGTGCGCAGCAGCCGCTGCGCAGCCACGCCGCGCTGCAGCAGCCGGCCGGCAGCGACGTTGCCGGCCATGTTCACCAGCGCCACCAGTGCGGTCAGCACGCCGGTGATGGCTGGCGAGATGCCAGCCTGCACGTAGATCGATGGCAGGAATCCGACCACCGCCAGCCACTGGCCTGCGTACATCGCGAAGCACAACGCGACCAGCCACGGACCGCTGGCGCCCAGCGTGCGGCGCAACCGCAGACTCACAGCCAGGCGCGGCATGGCGCGCACGGCGGCGGGGGGTGGCGGCACGGCGCGCCACAGCCATGCCGCCATGCCCAGCGACAGCCAACCGAGCCCCACCCACCAGGCACGCCATCCGGCGACGGACACCACCAGCGGTCCGAGCAGCAGGGCCAGCGTGGTGGCCGACGGCATGTAGGCACCCCAGACGCCCAGCATCGCTTCGAGCCGCTTCGGCGGCACCAGCCGCCGCACCAGGCCAGGCGCCGGCAACGTCACGAGCAGGAAGCCGAACCCTTCTACGACACGCAGGCCCAGCAGCAACGCAGCCCCCTCTGCCCAGGCGCCAGCCACGCTGGCCAGACCCAGCACCACCAGCCCGCAGGCCATGCTGCGCCGCAGGCCGATCACGTCGCTGGCCAGCCCCATGGCGATGCCGCCGACCATTCCCGCGACCTGGACGACGGAAAGCAGGAAGCCCGCCTGCAGCAGTGTGATGCCGAGTTCGGCCTGCAGCACCGGCAAGGCCGGCGGCAGCTTGCCGATGTGCAGGGCCGCGCAGATGCCGGCCGCGATGACCACCCAGGCCGCGCGCACCGGCACGGCATGCGTCGCCGGTGCGGCCGTCATGCCAGCAACCGCTGGCCGGTCAGCCGCTCGTGTTCGCGCAGGGCGAAACGGTCGGTCATGCCCGCGATGTAATCGGCTACCGAACGCGCGCTGTCGCTGCGCTGCGCGAAGCCCGATTGCATCAGCCCTGGATCGTCGTTGTAGAGCGCGAACAGGTCGCGCACCACCTGGCGCGCCTGCCCGGTGGTGTGCACCACCTGCGGGTGGCGATAGAGGTTGCTGAACAGGAAGCGCTTGAGCTCGGTGGATTGCGCGCGCATGCGCTCTCCGAATCGCACCAGAGCCGGAGCGCGGCGGGCCGCGTCGGCATCGGCGGGGCGGTGCTCCGCCAGCGCCGTACGCGTCGCGTCGATGACGTCGTAGACCTGCGCGCTCAGCATCCGCCGGATCGCCTCATACAGCAGTCGTCGGCCCGAGAGGCCCGGGTATTCGCGCAACGCTTCGTGGCGGAAACGCTCGAACAGGTCGATGTCGGCCAGTTGCTCCAACGTGATGAGTCCCGAGCGCACGCCGTCGTCGATGTCGTGCGCGTTGTAGGCGATCTCGTCGGCCAGGTTGCACAACTGCGCCTCCAGGCTGGGCTGGGTGCGATCGATGAAGCGGCGCGCGACACCGTGAGGCTCGGCCGCCTCGATGGCTCGCGCGTTGGCCAGCGAACAATGCTTGAGCACGCCTTCGCGCGTCTCGAAGCACAGGTTCAATCCGTCGAATGCGGCGTACCGCTCTTCTAGCGTGTCGACCACGCGCAGGCTCTGCAGGTTGTGCTCGAAGCCGCCATGTGCGGCCATGCAGTCATTCAGTGCGTCCTGACCGGCGTGACCAAAGGGCGTGTGACCGAGGTCATGGGCGAGCGCGATCGCCTCGACCAGGTCCTCGTTGAGCTGCAGCGAGCGGGCGACCGAGCGCCCCAGCTGCGCCACCTCCAGCGAGTGCGTGAGCCGGGTGCGGAACAGGTCACCTTCGTGATTGAGGAACACCTGCGTCTTGTAGACCAGACGCCGGAACGCCGTCGAATGCACGATGCGGTCGCGGTCACGCTGGAACGCGCTACGCGTCGGGGCCTCGGCTTCGGCGTGGCGCCGGCCACGACTGGCCACCGGATCGCAGGCGTGCGGCGCCAGCGGCTGGCCGCTCAATTGCAGCACTGCCCGATCACCTCGGCCACCAAGGCGTCAGGCGCAGTGTGAACACCAGCACGTCCGGGTGCTTCGATGGTGACGAAGCGGATCTCACCCGCCTCGGATTTCTTGTCCAGGCGCATCAGCTCGAGATAGCGGTCCGCGCCAAGCTTCGGTCCGCGCACCGGCAGGCCCGCGGCATCGACGATGTGTGTGAGACGGGCGACGAACGCCTCGTCCACGCCGCCCAGCCGCTGCGACAGATGCGCCGCCATCACCATGCCGCAGCCCACGGCCTCGCCGTGCAGCCATTCCCCGAAACCCAGGCCGGCCTCGATCGCATGACCGAAGGTGTGGCCGAAGTTGAGGATGGCGCGCAGGCCTTGCTCGCGCTCGTCCTGGCCCACGACCGCGGCCTTGATCTCGCAGCTGCGCCGCACGGCGTGAGCCATGGCTGCCGGCTCGCAGGCGCGCAGCGCCGGCAGATTGGCCTCGATCCAGTCGAGAAAGGCCATGTCGGCGATCGGCCCGTACTTGATGACCTCTGCCAGGCCAGCGGAAAGCTCGCGCGGGGGCAGCGTGGGCAGCGTATCCAGATCGCACACCACCAGATGCGGCTGGTAGAACGCGCCGATCATGTTCTTGCCCAGCGGATGGTTGATGGCGGTCTTGCCGCCCACCGATGAATCCACCTGCGCCAGCAGCGTCGTCGGCACCTGCACGAATGGCACCCCGCGCATGTAGCTGGCGGCAGCGAAGCCGGTCATGTCGCCGACGACTCCACCGCCCAGGGCGAACAGCACGGTCTTGCGATCGCAGCCGCGCGAGAGCAGCGCATCGAAGATCAGGTTGAGGGTCTCCCAGTCCTTGTGGCGCTCTCCGTCGGGCAGGCTCAGGACATGCACACCGGCATATCGGCCCGCAAGCGCGGCACGCAACCGCTCGGCGTAGAGTGGCTCGACGGTGGTATTGGTCACGATCAGCGCCGCCGCCGCCTTCGGCAGGATGGCGTTCGATGCCAGACCTTCGATGAGGTCGGGGCCGATCAGGATGGGATAACTGCGATCACCGAGGTCGATGCGGACCTCTTGCAGGGCGAGGGGATCTGGACTCATGGCCTTCGAGTGTAGATCCTCCGGCCGGCACGCCGGGTTGCCCGCTCAGGACGACGCGATGCCGTCAGGGGACGCGTCGGCCATGTCCAGCTGCATGGAGATCGTGTTCACCAGCATGGCGATGGAGGGGCGCCCCGTCTCGACCACGAAATGGGCGGTGGCGCGATAGAGCGGGTCGCGAATGGCGTAGAGCTCGCGCAGGCGCTGGCGCGGATCCGCCACCTGCAGCAGGGGCCGGCTCACGTCGTGGCGCACGCGGCGCAGCACGTCTTCGGGGGAAGAATGGAGGTAGACCACCCGGCACCGCCGGTGAAGCACATCGCGGTTGTCTTCGCGAAGCACTGCGCCGCCGCCCGTGGCCAGCACGCCCGTGCTTGCATCGGCGGCCAGCGAGGCGATGACGTCGGCCTCGACGTCGCGAAAGCGTGCCTCGCCCTCGCGCTCGAAGAACGAACGGATCGAGCAGCCCAGTCGCTGCTCGATCACGAGGTCGGAGTCGGTGAATGAAACCTGCAGCCGGCGGGCCAGCTGGCGGCCCACACTCGATTTACCGGCACCGGGCATGCCGATCAAAGCTACAGGAATCACGCGGTATTCATCGGGCCGCAGCGCGGTCGGAAATCATCTTCGGAGTGATGAATACTAGCATTTCCTGCTTGTTCGACGAGCGCGAGCGGCTCTTGAACAGGTTGCCCATGACCGGGATATCGCCCAGGCCCGGCACTTTGGTTTCGGACTCGGTTTCGTTGAGTTCGAAGATGCCGCCGATCACCACGGTGCCGCCGTTTTCCACCAGCACCTGGGTCTTGATGTGCTTGGTGTTGATGGCGAAGCCGGCACTGGTCGACTGGCCCACGCTGTCCTTGTTCACGTCGAGGTCGAGGATGATGTTCCCCTCGGGCGTGATCTGGGGCGTGACTTCGAGCTTCAGGTTGGCCTTGCGGAAAGCGATGGACGTCGCGCCGCTCGATGTGGCCACCTGGTAGGGCAGTTCCGTGCCCTGCTCGATCAGTGCCTTGGTCTGGTCGGCCGTCACCACACGGGGGCTCGACACCACACGGCCGCCGCCGTCGGCTTCGAGGGCCGACAGTTCGAGGCTGATGAAACGCGCAGCGCTGGAGCGGAACAGCGAGATGGCGAACGTGGACGGGTTGTAGCCGTTCTGCCCCACTGCAGGCAGGTTCACGAAGTTGCCGCTGGTGATGCTGTTGGCACTGCCGGCCGTTCCGGCGGAAGAGCCGATGTTCGAATTGAGCGTGTCGCTCGTCACGCCGCTGCGACCGCCGCCCAGCTTGATGCCCAGGGACTTGCCGAACGTGTCGGACGCCTCGACGATCCGCGCCTCGATCAGCACCTGGCGCACGGGAATGTCGAGCTTGGAGATCAGCTCTTGCACACGTTCGAGGCGCGAGGCGATGTCGGAGACGAAGAGCTGGTTGGTCCGCGGCTCGGCAATGACGCTGCCGCGCGCACTCAGGATGCTGGCGCTGCCTGCGGCGCCGCCAGCTCCGCCGCCACCTGCGGAGCCGCTGCCCGTGAGTTGCGTCGCGATCTCGGCGGCCTTGGTGTAGTTGAGCTGGAACGATTGAGTGCGCAGGGGCTCGAGGTTCTGCAGCGCCATCTTCGACTCGAGATCGAGCTTTTCCTTGGCCGTGATCTCATCCTTGGGCGCGATCCACAGCACGTTGCCGTTCTTGCGCACGCCCAGGCTCTTGGCCTGCATGATGATGTCGAGCGCCTGGTCCCAGGGCACGTCCTTCAGTCGCAGCGTCACCGTGCCCGACACGGAGTCAGAGGTAATGATGTTGAAGTTGGTGAAATCCGCGATCACCTGCAGCAGCGAGCGGATCTCGATACTCTGGAAGTTCAGGGAGAGCTTCTCGCCCGTGTAGCCCGGGCCCTGCGACAGCT
Organism: Burkholderiaceae bacterium; assembly: GCA_017998575.1. The sequence goes on along the minus strand of JAGOCV010000247.1, from coordinate 560 downwards.
TGGTCGGGTCGATGCGGCGCGGACGCACCTCGACCACGAACTGCGTGTCGCTCTGGTAGGCGGAATGTTCCCAGTCGCCCGTGGGCTGGATCACCATGCGCACGCGGTCGCCGGTCTGCGTCGTCGTCACGCTTTGCACCGGCGTACCGAAATCGGACACGTCCAGGCGGCGGCGCAGGCCTTCGGGCAGGGAGGTCTTGAGGAATTCGACGACGAGCGAGGCGCCCTGCTGGCGGATGTCGACACCGACCTGGCTGTTGGCGAGATCGACGATCACTTTGCCGGCGTTGTCCGGCGAGCGACGGAAATCGAGGTCGCGCAGCGGGAGCACATCGCGGTTGGCGTTTTCGGCAAATGTGGTGGGTGCGACCGCTACGGGCGCCGCGCCCGGCGCCGCGTCAAGCGACACCAGCAGCGACTTACCCTGAATTTCGGCCTTGTAACCGGCCGACTGCTTGAGGTTGAGCACGACGCGCGTGCGATCGCCGGCCTGCACGACATTGACCGAGCGCAGGTTGCCTTGATTGAAGTCGACGGTGGAGCGTCCCATGGCGTTGCTC
>JAGOCV010000246.1 GCA_017998575.1 Burkholderiaceae bacterium | reverse complement strand
CTCCAGCGTGGCCTCGATGGTCTGGTTCTTGTCGACCAGGCTCTGCTGCTTGTCGCGCGCACGCTCCTTGATCTCGTCGTCGGGCGTGGAGATGATGTCCTGCGTGCCGGTGGCCGAGGTGTAGCCGTTCTTGAAGATCAGCAGCACCGCGTCGTCCTTGTTGAACAGCGCGCTCTGCACGCCCGTGAGCAGGCCGTTGTGCCAGAAGCCGCCATCGCCCATGATGGCCAGGGTGCGCCGCTGCATCATGGGCGAGACGCCCGCGCGGCTGGCCAGGCTCATGCCGTAGCCCAGGATCGAGTGGCCCTGCGAGAAGGGCTCGAAGGTGCCGAACGCATGGCAGCCGATGTCGGCCGCCACGTGCACCTTGCCCACTTCCTGCTGCGCCAGCTTGAGGGCCGAGAACACCGGCCGCTCCGGGCAGCCGACGCAAAAGCCCGGCGGGCGCGCGGGCAGCGGCTCACCCAGCAGGCGCGAGACCTCGGCGCGACGGGCCTGATTGCCGTCCAGCCACGCACGGGCCGAACCCGTGGCCGCCTCGCGGGCGGCATCGGGCAGGTAGCGCTGCGCGAAGGCCGCCAGCCCGGTGGCCAGCACCTCGACGGTGTACTCGCCCGCGGCGGGCAGCAGGTCCTTGCCATGCAGCGGCGTCTGGATGTCGCGCCGGCGCAGCAGCGTGGCGATTTCCTGCTCGATGTACTCGGGCTGGCCTTCTTCCACCACCAGCACGCCGTCCTTGCCCATGCAGAACTCGGCCACCTGCTCGGGCACGATGGGCCACGCCACGTTGAGCACCAGCAGCGGAATCTCGCTTTGGCCGAACGCGTCGGCCAGGCCCAGCTGCTGCAGGCTGCGGATCAGCGCGTTGTAGAGCCCGCCCTGCACGATGATGCCCATGCGCTCGTGGCGACCGGGCATCAGTTCGTTGAGGCCGTTCTCTGTGATGTAACGGCGCGCGGCCGGAATGCGTTCCTCGCCCTTGAGCTTCTCGTGGCGGAAAGTGACTGGCGGGTGCGCCAGCCGCATGTAGTCGAACGCGGCCGGGTCTTCCATCAAGGCGCGCGTGGAAATGGGCGGCGGCACGTTGTCGCTGGCCTCGAAGCTGCCGCGCACGTGGCAGGCGCGGATGCGCAGCTCCAGGATGCAGGGCATGTTGGAGGCTTCGGACAGGCGGAAGCCGTGTTCCACCATGCGCACCATCACGGGCAGATCGGGGCGCGGGTCGAGCAGGCACATGCTCGACTTGAGCGCGTAGGCGTGGGTGCGCTCCTGGATCACCGAGGCGCCTTCGCCGTAGTCCTCGCCCACCACGATGAGCGCGCCGCCGGTGACGCCGGGCGACGAGAGGTTGGACAGCGCGTCCGAGGCCACATTGGTGCCCACGATGGACTTCCACGTCACGGCGCCGCGCAGCGGATAGTGGATGGAGGCGCCCAGCATGGCCGCGGCCGAGGCTTCGTTGGAACAGGCCTCGACGTGCACGCCCAGCTCGTTCATGTACGACTCGGCCTGCACCATCACGTCGAGCAGATGGGACACGGGTGCGCCCTGGTAGCCGCCGACATAGGCCACGCCCGACTGGAGCAGCGCCTTGGTGATCGCGAGGATGCCCTCGCCGTGGAAGGTGTCGCCGTTTTTCAGGCGCAGCAGTTCCACTTCCTTGCTGAAAGAAACTTCCAAGGCTCTTGTCTCCGTGGGTAAGGGTTATCGGTGCCGATCTTGTCGCCTGCCGCTTCATCAATCAATAAAATGAAGAAACTAAGCGGCATTAGATAAATGCATATCAAAGACGTCGACCTCAACCTCCTGCGGCTGTTCGATGCGGTCTACCGTGCCGGCAGCGTGAGCCGCGCGGCCGACCTGCTCGACGTGACGCAGCCCGCGGCCAGCCAGGGCCTGACCCGGCTGCGCCTGCTGATGAAAGACCCGCTCTTCGTGCGCGCCCCCGGCGGCGTGCGGCCCACCCCACGCGCCCAGCGCCTGGCCAGCGCCGTGCGCACGGCGCTGGCGACGCTGGAGCAGGCGTTGGGCGACGCATCGGATTTCGATCCGACGCAATCCGAGCGCACCTTCCGCATCCACATGAGCGACATCGGCGAAGGCCGCTTCCTTCCGGAGCTGATGCCCGCGCTGCGCGAACGCGCGCCCGGCGTGCGCGTGGACACGCTGCCCTTGCCGCGCGAAGACATCACGGCGGCGCTGGACGCCGGCAGCATCGACATGGCCTTCGGCTTCCTGCCGACGGTGAAGGACACGCTGCGCGCGCGCCTGACCACCGACCGCTACATCATCCTGCTGCGCGAAGGGCATCCGTTCACGGGCAAGCGGCGCAACAGCCAGGCCTTGCTGGCCGATCTGCACCAGCTCGAATTCGTGTCGGTGCGCACGCATGCCGACACGCTGCGCATCCTGCAATTGCTCAAACTGGAAACGCGCGTGCGTCTGACGGCCGAACACTTCATGGTTCTGCCCTCCATCGTGCGGGCCACCGATCTGGCGGTGGTGATGCCCAAGACCATCGCGCAAGGTTTCGCCGTGAACGGCGGCTACACCATCATCGAGCCGATGTTCCCGCTGCGCGACTTCACCGTGTCCCTGCACTGGAGCCGCCGCTTCGATGGCGACGCCGGCAACCGCTGGCTGCGCAGCGTGGTGATGGAGCTGTTCGCCGAATGAGCCGGGCCTGAACAGGCCCCTAGTTCGTCAGCTGCTCGCGCGGCGCCGGCGCGTCGGCCGTGGCTTGCGGCAGCAGCTTCGAAGGGTCGATGTCTTCCACAGACAGCGCGGTCAGCCGGTCACGGTGGCTGAACAGCAGGACGGCCGCGCCCAGTACCACCAGGGCCGTCACGAACATGCGGCCGAAGCTCCAGGCCGTACGGACGCGGCGCGCGGGCCGCGCCGGCGTGGCTCGTTGCAATGGGGCGGGCGGCACGGGCGCCGGCTTCAGCGTGTCGAGCGTGAGGCCCGCGCTGTCGCGGGAGGGTCGGCTCACGTTCATGGCCCGGCGCGTGCCGTCGCGGTTGCGCACCACGTCGAACATCAGCAACTCGCCCAGCAGCGGCGGCGGGCCGTCGAGGCCATCGGCCGCCTCCACGAAGACCTCGTCGCTCCCGTCGTCCGGCGCGATGACGCCGAAGCGCCCCTGCGCATCCCATACCGTCAGCTTGCCTGCCACACGCATGCCCAACCTCCGCGCCGTGCATCGAAGCGCCCAGTATAGGAAGGCCCGATGACCGGCGCATTCCGGCAGGCACGTGGGGCGAATGCCTACAGGCCCTGCCATGCGCAGCGAAGAAACTTCACCGCATGAATATCTTCGAAGCCCTGCGAGTCAGCCACGATACCCAGCGCGAGCTCGCCGCGCGCCTCACCGCCGCCCAAGTGAGCGCAGAGGAGCGCCAGCGCGTGTTCGGCGACCTCAAGCGCGAGCTGCTCGCGCACGAGACGGCGGAAGAGCGGTGCTTCTATGTTCCGCTGTTCGAGCACGACGCCACGGTCGATGCTTCGCGTCATGCCATTGCCGAGCACCATGAGATGGACGAGATGGTTGAAGACATGGAAAAGCTCCAGCCCGGCGGCGCCGCGTGGATGGAGCACGCGAAGAAGCTCGCCCACAAGGTGAATCACCATCTGGAAGAGGAAGAGCGCAAGTTCTTCCAGCAGGCTGGCAAAGTGCTCACAGAACGGCAGAAAACCGATCTGGCGCGCGATTACGAGGCCGAGTTCCTCACGCTGCGCGCGGGCCAACACGCCTGAGCCACGCTGCTGCCTGAATGAAAACGGCGCGGTTATCCGCGCCGTTGCCGTTTCAACGGGCGGCGCTCAGGGCACCCAGCACGCGTTCGGCCGTGGCCGGGGCGTCCAGCCGTGCATCGCCGTCGGCACGCGTGGCGCTGACCGCTTCGCGGATGGCTTCCCACACGCTGATCGCGAGCATGAATGGCGGCTCACCCACGGCCTTGCTGCGGAACACCGATTCCTCGGGGTTGGGCTCGGGCCAGAGTTCGGTCTTGAAATGGGCCGGAATGTCGCCCGTGGCGGGGATCTTGTAGGTGCTGGGCGCGTGGGTGGCCAGATAACCTTTGGTGTTCCACACGAGTTCTTCGGTGGTGAGCCAGCCCATGCCTTGCACGAAGCCGCCTTCCACCTGCCCGATGTCGAGCGCCGGGTTGATGCTCGTGCCCACGTCGTGGAGGATGTCCACCTTGAGCACGCGGCTCTCGCCGGTCAGCGTGTCGATCGCCACCTCGCTGCAGGCGGCGCCGTAGGCGAAGTAGTAGAACGGGCGGCCGGTGAGGGTCTTGGCGTCGTAGTGGATCTTGGGCGTCTTGTAGAAGCCGTCGCTCCAGAGTTGCACCCGCGCGTGGTAGGCGTCGTCGATCACCTGCTCCCAGGTCATCGCGGCCTGCGGCGTGCTCACCTGGCCGGCGGCGAACACCACCTGCCCCGGCTGGCAGCCCGAGCGCTCGGCCACGAAGGCGGCCAGCCGTTCGCGCACGGTGCGCGCGGCCGTCTGCGCGGCCTTGCCGTTGAGGTCGGTGCCACTGGAGGCGGCGGTGGCGCTGGCGTTGGGCACCTTGCTGGTGTCGCTGGCCGTGCACAGTACGCGATGGAAGGGCAGGCCCAGCTCGTCGGCCACGATCTGCGCCACCTTGGTGTTCAGGCCCTGGCCCATCTCTGTGCCGCCGTGGTTCACCTGCACGCTGCCGTCGGTGTACACGTGCACCAGCGCGCCGGCCTGGTTGAAGAAGGTGGCCGTGAACGAGATGCCGAACTTCACCGGCGTGATGGCGATGCCGCGCTTGATGACCGGGTTGGCGGCATTCCAGGCGGCGATGGCTTTGCGGCGTGCGCGGTAGCCGCTGGTCTCGGCCAGGCGCGACACCAGCGGCTCGAGGATGTTGTCCTCCACACGCATGCCGTAGTGCGTGGTGTCGCGATCGGCCTTGTCGTAGAAGTTGCGCTGGCGCACCGTGAGTGGGTCGAGCCCGAGCGCGCGCGCGATGTCCGAGAGGATGGCCTCGATGAGGATCACGCCCTGCGGGCCGCCGAAGCCGCGGAAGGCCGTGTGGCTCTGCGTGTGGGTCTTGCAGCGATACGAGGCGATCTCGACGTCGGCCAGGTGGTAGGCGTTGTCGACGTGGAACACGGCGCGGTCGGCCACCGGGCCCGAGAGGTCGGCCGAGAAGCCGCAGTTGGCCGCCAGCATGAGCTTGAGCCCCTGCAGCCGGCCGGCGTCGTCGTAGCCCACGGTGTATTCGTAGGCGAACGGGTGGCGCTTGCCGGTGACCATGAAGTCGTCGTCGCGGTCCAGCCGCAGCTTGACCGGGCGCTTGAAGCGGTTGGCCGCGACGGCCGCCCACACGGCCAGGTGGCCGCTCTGCGTTTCCTTGCCGCCGAAGCCGCCGCCCATGCGCCGGCACTCGACGGTGACGGCGTTGTTCTCGATGGCCAGCGCATGCGCCACCCAGTGCTGCACCTCGCCAGGGTGCTGGGTGCTCGAATAGATCCACCACTGGTTCTGCTCCAGCGGCAGCGCGTAGGCGATCTGGCCTTCCAGGTAGAAATGCTCCTGGCCGCCGACCTCGAAGCTGCCGGCCAGGGTGTGCGCGGCGCTGGCCAGGGCGTCCTCGGGCGCACCGCGGCGCACGAACACCGGCGGCAGCACGTAGCTTTGCTGCGCATGGGCGGTGCGTGCGTCCAGCACCGCCGGCAGTGGGGCGATGTCGGCGCGCACGGCGCGCGCGGCGCGGCGCGCCTGCATCACGCTGGCGGCGACCACCAGGCCAATGACCTGGCCGACGTGCTGCACTGTGTCCGTGGCAAACACCGGCTCGTCGTGCGCGAATGCGGCGAGCATCTTGTCGCCGGGCACGTCGGCCGCCAGCACCACGCCGCGCACGCCGGGCATGGCCAGCGCCGCGGACGCATCCACGCCCTGCAGGCGGCCATGCGCCACGCGCGAGAGGATGGGCGCGGCGTACAGCGTGCCCTTGATTTCGGGAATGTCGTCGATGTAGGTCGCGCCCCCCGCTACCTGGGCGCGGGCGCTTTCGTGCGGGTGGGCCTGGCCCATGGCGCGTGGCTGCGCCGGGGCGCTGGGCGGCACCGGCGCGCGCGCGGCCGTGGCCGCGTGGGCGTCGGCCGCTTGGGCGATGGGGTCGGCGACGGCGTCGCGGCTGGGCGAAAGATCCTGGCGCGCGGTCATGC
>JAGOCV010000245.1 GCA_017998575.1 Burkholderiaceae bacterium | reverse complement strand
GGCGAAACGCTGGCCAAGCGCGTGGTCTCAACGGTGCCGCCCAGCGAGATCGACGTGGTGATTCCCATCCCTGAATCGAGCCGCCCCAGTGCCACGCAGGTGGCGCACCTGCTGGGCGTGCCGTACCGCGAAGGTTTCGTGAAGAACCGCTACGTCGGCCGCACATTCATCATGCCGGGCCAGGGCGTGCGCAAGAAGTCGGTGCGCCAGAAGCTCAACGTGATCGGCAGCGAGTTCAAGGGCCGCAACGTGTTGCTGGTCGACGATTCGATCGTGCGCGGTACCACCAGCCGCGAGATCGTGCAGATGGCGCGCGATGCGGGCGCGAAGAAGGTCTACCTCGCCAGCGCCGCGCCGCCGGTGCGCTTTCCCAACGTCTACGGCATCGATATGCCGACCAAGGACGAGCTCGTGGCTCATGGCCGCACGGTGGAGGAGGTGCGCCAGATCATCGGCTGCGACGCGCTCATCTATCAGGACGTGGACGCGATGAAGAAGGCCATCGGCTCGCTCAACAAGAAGCTCGACGGCTTCGACGCCTCGTGCTTCGACGGCGTCTACGTGACCGGAGATATCGACACCGAGGCCATCCTGCGCATGAACGGCAACCGCCCGCGCATCGAGGAAACCGAGCAGGACGCCTCGCGCCTGGCATTGCCCAACGCGGAGGAAGCGTGATGGCACAGCATCCTTTGCCCGAGGGCCTGCACCCTGACACGCTGGCCGTGCGCACGGCCACGGATCGCAGCCAGTACGGCGAGAATTCCGAGGCGCTTTATCTCTCCAGCGGCTTCGTGCAGCCGAATGCCGAACTCTCGGCGCGCCGCTTCGGCGGCGAGGAAGACGGCTACACCTACGGCCGCACCGGCAACCCCACGGTGACCAGCTTCGAGCAGCGGCTGGCCGCGATGGAAGGTACCGAGGCGGCGATGGCGACAGCCTCGGGCATGGCCGCCGTCATGCTCATGTGCTTCAGCCTGCTGCGCGCTGGCGACCATGTGATCTATTCACAGTCGATGTTCGGCTCGACGATGAAGCTGATCGGCTCGGAATTCGCACGCTTCGGCGTCGAATCCACCAGCGTGCCGCAGACCGACGTTGCGGCCTGGCGCGCAGCCATCCGGCCCAACACCCGTCTTCTGTTCGCCGAGACGCCGACCAACCCGCTGACGGAAGTCTGCGACATCGCCGCGCTGGCCGACATGGCGCATGACGCGGGCGCGCTGCTGTGTGTGGACAACTGCTTCGCCACGCCGGCACTGCAGCGCCCGGTCACGCTGGGCGCGGACATCGTCATGCATTCCGGCACCAAGTTTCTCGATGGTCAGGGCCGCGTGATGGCCGGTGCGCTGTGCGCGCCCGAAGCCATGGTCCGCGACAAGTTCCTGCCCGTGCAGAAGAACTCGGGCATGGTGCTTTCGCCCTTCAACGCCTGGGTCGTCCTCAAGGGCCTGGAGACGCTGGGCATCCGCCTGAAGGCGCAGAGCGAGGCGGCACACAGCTTTGCACAGTGGCTCGAATCGCACCCCGCGGTGGCGCGCGTGCACTATCCGGGCCTGCCCAGCCATCCGCAGCACGAACTGGCCATGCGGCAGATGTCGGGCGTGGGCGGCGCAGTGCTGTCCTTCGACGTGAAGGCCGACACGCCCGAGCAGGCGCGCGAGCGTGCCTTCCACGTGCTCGATTCGCTGCGCGTGCTCTCGCTGTGCACCAACCTCGGCGATACCAAGACGCTGCTGGCCCATCCGGCCAGCACTTCGCACGGCAAGCTCTCCGAGGCCCAGCGCCAGGCTGCCGGTATCGGGCAGGGCCTGATCCGCATGGCCGTGGGCCTCGAACATCTCGACGACATGAAGGCCGACCTGCTGCGTGGCCTGGATACCCTGTAAATGACGAAAGTCCGCACCCGTTTCGCACCGTCGCCCACCGGCTTCATCCACCTGGGCAACATCCGCTCGGCGCTCTATCCGTGGGCGTTCGCGCGTGCCACGCAGGGTGATTTCATCCTGCGCATCGAAGACACCGACCTCGAGCGCTCCACCCAGGCCGCGGTGGACGTGATCATCGAAGGCATGGCGTGGCTGGGCCTCGATCATGACGAAGGGCCGTTCTTCCAGATGCAGCGCATGGACCGCTACAAGGCGGTGCTGGCCGATCTGCAGGCTGCCGGCCACGTGTACCCGTGCTACATGAGCGTTGCCGAACTCGACGCGCTGCGTGAGCGCCAGATGGCCGCCAAGGAGAAACCGCGCTACGACGGCACCTGGCGCCCCGAGCCCGGCAAGGCGCTACCGCCCGTGCCCGAAGGCGTGCAGCCCGTGCTGCGGTTCCGCAATCCCATCGGCGGCGTCGTGGCCTGGGACGACAAGGTCAAGGGACGCATCGAAATCAGCAACGATGAGCTGGACGATCTGGTGATCGCACGGCCCGACGGCACGCCGACGTACAACTTCTGCGTCGTGGTGGATGACATCGACATGGCCATCACCCATGTCATCCGTGGCGACGACCACGTCAACAACACACCGCGACAGATCAACATCTTCCGCGCGCTCGGCCAGGAGCCGCCGGTGTATGCGCATTTGCCCACGGTGCTCAACGAGCAGGGCGAGAAGATGAGCAAGCGCAACGGCGCCAAGCCCGTCACGCAATACCGCGACGAAGGCTTCCTGCCGGACGCCATGGTGAATTACCTCGCGCGCCTGGGCTGGAGCCACGGCGATGACGAGATCTTCAGCCGCGCGCAGTTCCTCGAGTGGTTCAACCTCGATCACCTGGGCCGCAGCGCCGCACAGTTCGACGAGACCAAGCTGCGCTGGGTGAATGCCCAACACCTCAAGGCCATGGCCGACGACGCGCTCGCCACCCTGGTGGCTGCGCAACTCGCTGCGCGCGGCATTCAGGCCGACGACCGACTGCCGCGCATCTGCGCGCTATTCAAGGACCGCTGCGACACCACCGTCGCACTGGCCGACTGGGCGCAGAAGTTCTACGCCGACGTGAGCCCCAGCGAAGCCGAGCTGACGCAGCACATCACCGACGCGATCCGCCCGGCGATCGCGGCCTTGGGCGACAAACTCGCCGACGTGGCCTGGGACAAGACGACCATCTCGGCCGTTTTCAAGGAAGTGCTCGCGGCGCACGGCCTGAAGATGCCGCAATTGGCCATGCCCGTGCGCGTGCTCGTCATGGGTACGGCCCAGACGCCCTCGGTCGACGCGGTGCTCGAGCTGACTGGCAAAGAAAAAGTTCTGCAGCGATTGCGTGCGGCCTGAAAATCGTCGTATACTGCGAGGCTCGACACCCAAACGGGGGTATAGCTCAGCTGGGAGAGCGCTTGCATGGCATGCAAGAGGTCATCGGTTCGATCCCGTTTACCTCCACCATTCTTTGGCGTCGAGTTTGAAAGCGTTGATCGCAACGCGGTTCTTAGGTTTTGACCCTATCGTCTAGAGGCCTAGGACATCACCCTTTCACGGTGAGTACCGGGGTTCGAATCCCCGTAGGGTCGCCAAGTTTTGTGGCACTTGGTCTTTGCTACTTGCGAGCAAAGACAGAAGTCACACCACGCGGAGTGGTAGTTCAGTTGGTTAGAATACCGGCCTGTCACGCCGGGGGTCGCGGGTTCGAGTCCCGTCCACTCCGCCAAGTTTTGGAGCACGTCTCCAGTAGAAAAGCAGCTTCGGCTGCTTTTTCCATTTTCGGCGCCCATCGGCAAGCCGCGCTTGCTGCACTCCGTCCCCCGTCTTCGTCGATCGCGGTAGCGCTGTCATCGCTGCGATCCGACAGACCATGCCGGATCGCAGCCTCCGATAGCTGCAATCCGCAATCTCGATTGGTCGAGATCGCTGCCTGTCCCTAGGATCGCCACCGCTGTCCGGCCTCGATGCCGGGCCGATCCGATACCCGCGGGCCGCAACGGCGCCGGGTCGCACCTGATCTCACAGGAGACATCCATGCAACGCATCCTCGCCCTTGCCGGCGGCCTGCTGGCCGCGCTTGCCTTCAGCGTGCCGGCGCACGCCGACTATCCCGACAAGCCGCTCAAGCTCATCGTGCCCTACGTGGCCGGGTCTCCCGCCGACACTGTGGCGCGCACGCTCGGCGAGGGGCTGGCCACGCGCCTGAAGCAGCCGGTGGTGGTGGACAACCGGCCGGGCGCCAATGCGCTGATCGGTACGCAGGCCGCCGCGAGATCGGCCGCCGACGGCTACACGCTCGTGATTGGCAACCTCGACACGCAGGCGCTCAATCCGCTGCTCTACAAGAACGCCGGCTACGAGTCGGCGCGCGACTTCGCACCCGTGATCCTGGTGTCGCGGCCAACGCTGCTGCTGGTTGCCCGTCCTGGCCTGCCGGTGGCGACCGGTGCCGAACTGATCGCCCTGGCGAAATCACAGCCGGGCAAGCTCAGCTACGGCACCTGGGGCCTGGGCAGTGTGGCTCACCTCTGGGGCATCCAGCTCGAACAGACGGCGGGGCTCGACTTGCTGCATGTGCCGTTTCAGGGTTCGCCCGCGGCATCGCAGGCGTTGATGGGCAACCAGATCGACCTGATGTTCATGTCGCCGGCGCAAGGCATTCCGGCCGCCAGGGACGGCAAGGTTCGCATCATCGGCAGCACGGCCGCGCAGCGCGTCGACCAATGGAAAGACGTGCCCACGCTGGCGGAGCAAGGCTTCGCGGGTTACGAGGGCCAGACCTGGTTCGGCCTGTTCGCGCCAGCGAAGACGCCCGCGGCCATCGTCGAGCGGCTCAATCGCGAGCTCGACGCCGTGCTCAGGGACCCCGCGACGGCGCAGAAGTTCGCCACCATGGCGATGACGCCGGAGGGCGGCGCGCCCCAGGCGCTCGCTCGCACCGTCGCCGACAGTCGTGAGAAATGGGCGCGTGTGATCGCCGAGAAGAAAATCCAGCTGGATCAGTGAGCGCACGCGATCCCGCGGCGCATGGCCCTCAGGCCGCCACGCGGATCGGCACCACATGGCGGGCGCGGGCGCTGCGCGCGCGCAACTGGCCGCAGCCTCCGTCAACGTCTTGCGCTGCCGAACGGCGTAGCTTGGTGAGGATGCCGCGCTGATGCAGGCGGCGAGCCATCTCGGCCTGCGCTTCGGCTGGCGGGCGGCGGAAGTCCAGGCCGTCGACATGATTGAATGGAATCAGGTTGAGGACGCCCCAGCGACCTGACAGCAGTTGAACCAGACCTTCGACTTCGGCCTCGGTGTCGTTGACGCCCTGGATCAGCGTCCATTGGTACTGGATGGGATAGCCCGTCGCGCGCGCGTAGTCATCGGCGGCGGCCACCAGTTCCTGCGGCGTGATGTGCGGCGCGCGCGGCAGCAGTTCGGCGCGTCGTGCGGCGTCTGTGCTGTGCAGGGAGATCGCCAGGGCGGGCTTGACTTTAGAGGTGGGCAGCTTCTCGAAAACGCGCGCATCGCCCACGGTCGAGAGCACCAGATTCTTGTGGCCGATATTGCCGGCAGTGCCGAGCAGGTCGATCGCCTCCAGTACGTTGTCCAGGTTGTGCGCGGGCTCGCCCATGCCCATGAAGACGACCTTCTTCACGGCGCGGCGCCGGCGCGCGAGGGCCACCTGAGCCACCATTTCGGCACTGCCGAGCTGGCGTTGCAGGCCGCCCTGGCCCGTCATGCAGAACACGCAGCCTACGCCGCAGCCCACCTGCGACGAGATGCAGAGGCCGTCGCGCGGGAGCAGCACGCTTTCGACGGTCTGGCCGTCGGCCAGTTCGACCAGCAGGCGCTCGGCGCCGTCGGTGGCTGGGTGGACGGACTTCAGGCGGGCGATGGCTTCGAGCTCGCGCTCCAGATCCGGCAGTGCGCCGCGCAGCGCAGCGGGCAGGAAGGTCTCGATGGGGCGGCTGCCGCTGTCTTGGGGCAGGGCCTGGCTCCAGAGCCGCAGCACGCGGTGAACATGAGTGGGCGCTGCGCCGAGCGCACGCAGGCGTTGGCGGATGTCGGCGATCTGGCGCGCGGGGCCGGCGTCGCTTGCCTGCGGGTAGGCGTAGGTCATGGCAACTGATGGGTGTGGTGGGGCTGCAGGCCACGGGATGTCGGCGAGGCCCCTATTGTCGGTGACGCCACTGGCTGCGCCGCTGCGGCAACTCGCACCGCCGATACGGCATTTCGTCGCGCGGGCGTGGTGGCCGATGGTGCGCTCTGGAACAGTACGTCCATCGACAGCGAAAACAGATCACCAAGAGTTTTCGAGGTCGACACCGGACACACCGTCCAGACC
>JAGOCV010000244.1 GCA_017998575.1 Burkholderiaceae bacterium | reverse complement strand
CCAGGAATTGGAAGTCAGTTTGCACATGGCCTTCGTCGAGGCCAGGCAACAACGCCACGAGTTCATCACCGTGGAACACCTGCTGCTCGCCCTGCTGGACAACCCGAGCGCCGCCGAAGTGCTGCGCGCCTGCTCGGCCAACATTGACGATCTGCGCAAGTCGTTGACGAATTTCATCAAGGACAACACGCCCCAGGTGGCGGGTACCGACGACGTGGACACCCAGCCGACGCTGGGCTTCCAGCGCGTCATCCAGCGCGCCATCATGCACGTGCAGTCCACGGGCAACGGCAAAAAGGAAGTCACGGGCGCCAACGTGCTCGTGGCCATCTTCGGCGAGAAGGACTCGCACGCCGTCTACTACCTGCACCAGCAGGGCGTGACGCGCCTTGACGTGGTGAATTTCATCGCGCACGGCATCAAGAAGAGCGATCCTCCCGAGGCTGCCAAGGGTGGCGAAGCCGCACCCGGCGAAGCCGAGGAGGGTACGGCCGAGCGCAACGAGAAGGCCTCGCCGCTCGAGCAGTTCACCCAGAACCTCAACCAGATGGCCAAGGACGGCAAGATCGATCCGTTGATCGGCCGCGCCTATGAGGTCGAGCGCGTCATCCAGATCCTGTGCCGCCGCCGCAAGAACAACCCGCTGCTCGTGGGCGAGGCCGGCGTGGGCAAGACCGCGATTGCCGAGGGCCTGGCCTGGCGCATCGTGCAGAAGGAAGTACCCGAGATTCTGGCCGAGTCGCAGGTGTACTCGCTCGACATGGGCGCCCTGCTGGCGGGCACGAAGTACCGCGGCGATTTCGAGCAGCGTCTCAAAGGTGTGCTCAAGTCGCTCAAGGACAAGCCCAACGCCGTGCTGTTCATCGACGAGATCCACACGCTGATCGGCGCGGGCGCAGCTTCGGGCGGCACGCTCGATGCGTCCAACCTGCTCAAGCCGGCGCTCTCCAGCGGCCAGCTCAAGTGCATCGGCGCGACCACATTCACCGAGTACCGCGGCATCTTCGAGAAGGACGCAGCCCTGTCGCGGCGCTTCCAGAAGGTCGACGTGGTCGAGCCCACCGTGGCCGAGACGGTCGACATCCTCAAGGGGCTCAAGTCCCGCTTCGAGGAGCACCACGGCGTGAAGTACGCCCTGGCCGCCCTGCAGGCCGCCGCCGAGCTGTCGGCCAAGTACATCAACGACCGCCACCTGCCTGACAAGGCCATCGACGTGATCGACGAGGCTGGCGCGGCCCAGCGCATCCTTGTGGCCAGCAAGCGCAAGAAGACCATCGGCAAGTCCGAGATCGAGGAAATCGTGGCCAAGATCGCGCGCATTCCGCCCGCGAACGTGTCCAACGACGACCGCAGCAAGCTGCAGACGATCGAGCGCGACTTGAAGAGCGTGGTGTTCGGCCAGGACAAGGCGCTCGAAGTGCTGGCTTCGGCCGTCAAGATGGCGCGTTCGGGCCTGGGCAAGGGCGACAAGCCGATCGGCTCGTTCCTGTTCAGCGGCCCCACGGGCGTCGGCAAGACCGAAGCGGCCAAGCAGCTCGCGTTCATCATGGGCATCGAGCTGATCCGCTTCGACATGTCGGAGTACATGGAGCGCCACGCCGTGTCGCGCCTGATCGGTGCGCCCCCGGGTTACGTGGGTTTCGACCAGGGTGGCCTGCTGACCGAGGCCATCACGAAGAAGCCGCACGCGGTGCTGCTGCTCGACGAGATCGAGAAGGCGCACCCGGACATCTTCAACGTGCTGCTTCAGGTGATGGACCACGGCACGCTGACGGATAACAACGGGCGCAAGGCCGACTTCCGCAACGTCATCATCATCATGACGACGAACGCGGGCGCCGAGACCATGAACAAGGCAACCATCGGCTTCACCAACCCGCGCGTGGCGGGCGATGAGATGGGCGACATCAAGCGCCTGTTCACGCCCGAGTTCCGCAACCGGCTGGACGCCATCGTCAACTTCAAGCCGCTCGACGAACAGGTCATCCTGCGCGTGGTCGACAAGTTCCTGCTCCAGCTGGAAACGCAACTGGCTGAGAAGAAAGTGGACGTCACCTTCTCCGACAAGCTGCGCAAGCACCTGGCGAAGAAGGGCTTCGATCCGCTCATGGGTGCGCGCCCGATGCAGCGCCTGATCCAGGACACGATCCGCCGTGCGCTGGCCGACGAGCTGCTGTTTGGCCGCCTCACCGATGGCGGGCGCCTGTCGGTGGATCTGGACGAGAAGGACGAAGTCCTGCTCGACATCCAGCCGCTGCCCAAGAAGGAAGGTCGCGCCAAGCCCGAGGCCGAGGAAGCCGAGGCGAGCTGATCGGCAAGTCGCATCGCACAGTTGTGCGGTGGCACGCAGGAGGGCCGGAGGCGCAAGTCTCCGGCCCTTTTTCCATCCGCTTCGCTCCGCAGCCCTGACCGGGCTCCTGGCCGCGACGACAATAGCGCCCCATGGCACAGCACACCTTCTTCTGGCACGACTACGAAACCTTCGGCGTGGTGCCGCGCCGCGACCGGCCCTGCCAGTTCGCCGGCATCCGCACCGATGCCGACCTCAACGAGATCGGCGAGCCGCTGATGCTGTACTGCCAGCCGGCCAACGACTTCCTGCCCGATCCGCAGTCGTGTCTCATCACCGGCATCACGCCCCAGCTGTGCCTGGAGCGCGGCGTGCCCGAGCACGAGTTCGCCGCGCGCATCGAGGCCGAGCTCGCCACGCCCGGCACCATCGGCGTGGGCTACAACACCATCCGCTTCGACGACGAGGTCACGCGCTTCATGTTCTGGCGCAACCTGATCGATCCGTACGCGCGCGAATGGCAGAACGGCTGCGGCCGCTGGGACCTGCTCGACGTGGTGCGCATGGCTTATGCGCTGCGGCCCGATGGCATCGTCTGGCCCACGGTGCCCGACGAGCGCGGCGCGCCGGGTGCGATGCGGCCGAGCTTCAAGCTCGAGGAACTCACCAAGGCCAACGGCATCGCGCACGAAGCCGCGCACGATGCGCTGTCGGACGTGCGCGCCACCATCGCCATGGCGCGCCTCATCCGCGACCGCCAGCCCAAGCTGTTCGAGTTCTGCTTCGGCATGCACCGCAAGGACCGCGTGATGGCCGAGCTGGGCCTGCCGGCGTCGCCGCAGACGGCGCGGCCGTTCCTGCACGTCTCGGGCATGTTCCCGGCGGCCCAGGGTTGTCTGGCCGTCATGTGGCCGCTGGCCACGCACCCGACCAACCGCAACGAGCTGCTGGCCTGGGACCTGGCGCACGATCCGTCCGAGCTCGCGCTGCTCGACGTGGCCACGCTGCGCCAGCGCCTGTTCAGCAAGAGCGCCGACCTGCCCGAGGGCGTGACGCGGCTGCCGCTCAAGTCGGTCCACATCAACAAGTCGCCCATGGTGGTGCGCAACCTGCAAACGCTGTCGCCCGCGATGGCCGCGCGCTGGGGCGCCGACATCGAGCGCGCGCTGCGCCACGCCGAAATCGCGGCCACGCTGCCCGACATGAGCGCGATCTGGCCCGAGGTGTTCAAGCGCGATCCGCTGCCGACACCCGACGTCGACGAAGATCTCTATGGCGGCTTCGTCGGCGATGCGGATCGAAGGCGGCTGATCGGATTGCGCGCGCTGTCGCCCGAAAAGCTGGCCGCCAGCCGTGCCGGCTTCGACGACGACCGCCTGACCGAACTGCTGTTCCGCTACCGCGCGCGCAACTTCCCCGACACGCTCACCGACGACGAGGCGCAGCGCTGGGAAGAGCACCGCGCTGCTCGCCTGCTCGAAGGCGAGGGTGGGGCGCGCAACATCGACGAACTGTTCGCGAAGATCGACGAACTCTCGGCCACGGCCGATGAGCGCGGCGAGGCCATCCTGGGCGCGCTCTACGACTACGCCGAGGCCATCGCGCCCGAGCCGGTGGGCGGGGATTGACACGCAGGCCATGCCAATCGCCCACGTGAACGAACCGGCATCCGTGGAAGCGCTGGCCGCCTTCGTGCACAGCCATCCACGGCTCTTCGTGCTGACGGGTGCCGGTTGCAGCACGGAATCGGGCATTCCGGACTACCGCGACGCGCAGGGCGACTGGAAGCGGCCGGCGCCCGTCACCTTCCAGGCCTTCATGGGCGACGAGGCCGTGCGGCGGCGCTATTGGGCGCGCAGCATGGTGGGCTGGCGCACCATGGGGCATGCGCGGCCGGGCCCGGCGCACGTGGCACTGGCCGCGCTGGAGGCTGCCGGGCGCCTCTGCGTGCTGTTGACGCAGAACGTTGACGGCCTGCACGATGCGGCGGGCAGTCGCGCCGTGATCGATCTGCACGGCCGGATCGACACCGTGCGCTGCATGGCCTGCGAGGCGCGCTCGCCGCGTGCCGCGCTGCAGGGGGAGCTGTTGCGCCGCAATCCGGCCTGGGCCGACCTTGACGCACGGGCCGCGCCCGATGGCGATGCCGACCTCGACGGACTCGACTTCTCGACGTTCGATGTGCCGGCCTGCCCGCGCTGCGGTGGCCTGCTCAAGCCCGACGTCGTGTTCTTCGGCGAGAGCGTGCCGCGCGAGCGTGTCGATGCTGCGCGCGCGGCGCTGGCCGCGTCGGACGCGATGCTGGTCGTCGGCTCTTCGCTCATGGTGTATTCGGGCTTCCGGTTCGTGCAGGCCGCATTCGACGCGGGCTTGCCGGTGGCGGCGCTCAACGTGGGGCGCACGCGGGCCGACGCGCTCTACGCGCTCAAGGTCGAGCGGCCCATCGGACCGGCGATGACCGCACTGGCGGCGATGCTGGAAGACGGCCAGGCCCGAGCGGCCTGAGCGTCCTGAGGGCCTCAGCCCTTGCCGTCGAGCCGCCGGAGCACGGCGCGCCAGTGTGCGGGCTCCACCGGCGTGATCGACAGCCGGTTGCCGCGCCGCAAGGTCTGCAGCTGCGACAGTAGCGGGTCATCGCGCAGCTCGGCCAGCGTGAGGTTGCGCGTCTTGCGCAGCACTTTCACATCCACCAGCAGCCAGCGCGGCTCGTGCGGCTTCGATCCGGGGTCGAAGTAAGGTGACGCCGGATCGAACTGCGTCGGATCCGGGTAGGCGCCCGATGCCACCTCGGCGATGCCAACGATGCCCGGCTCGGCGCAACTGGAGTGATAGAACAGTACGCCGTCGCCCACGCGCATCTGGTCGCGCATGAAGTTGCGCGCCTGGTAGTTGCGAACGCCCGTCCACGGCACGGTGGCGTCCGGGGCGGCCAGCGCGTCGTCCACCGACACGTCGTCGGGCTCGGATTTCATCAACCAGTAGTTCGTCGTCATGGGGTCGTGCTGCGGTCTGGCGCAGGCATCGTTCGCAAGCGGCGAGAATAGCCGCTTCCGATGCCACGCAGTACCCCGACCCCAGCGCCGGCCCGCATGGGCTGGCTCACGATCAACCTCGTCTCGCAGATGGCGCTCGGCCTGCTGGCCATGACCATGTGCCTGCCCTCCATGCAGGACTGGCCCGCCACCTTCGGCGCCAGCCAGGCGCAGGTGCAGCTCACCTTCGGTGCATTCCTCGCCGCCTACGGCGGCTTCCAGCTGCTGCACGGCCCGCTGTCCGACCGCGTCGGCCGCAAGCCCGTGCTGCTGGCGGGCCTGCTGCTGTGCGCGGCCGGCTCGCTGCTGGCGGCCGCCGCGACCGAGCTGTGGTGGCTGGTGTTGGGACGGCTCGTGCAGGGCGCGGGCAGCGCAGCGGGCATGGTGGTGGGGCGTGCGATGGTGCAGGACGTGTTCGTCGGCCCCGGGCGCACGCGCATGATGGCGTTCGTCGGCATGACGATGGGCGTGTGTCCGCCCCTGGCCATGCTCGTCGGTGGGCAACTGCACGTGCGGCTCGGGTGGCAGGCCGGCTTCGTGCTGGTCGCCGTGCTGGCCCTCCTGCTGGCCGGGATGGCGTGGCGCGGTCTGCCCTCGCGCGACGCCGCGGCGGCCGGTACCGCCCGGCCGGCGGCCGCGGCCTGGAGCACGCTGTTCTCGGGCTACCTGCGGCTGCTGCGCCACCCCGTGTTCATGATGTACGCGGCCATGCTGGGATCGACCACCGCCACCTTCTATGCCTTCCTGGGGGCGGCGCCGCTGGTGCTGGCCCGCTACGACGTCGCACCCGAGCGCATCGGCCTGTACATCATGACCATCCCGGTGTCCTATATCGCCGGCAACCTGCTGACCACCCGCCTGATCCGGCGCCACGGCGACCGGTCGCTCATGCGCATGGGGCAGGCGCTGTCGTTCACCGGCCTGGGCCTGGTGCTGGGG
>JAGOCV010000243.1 GCA_017998575.1 Burkholderiaceae bacterium | reverse complement strand
ACCTGGTCCACCGCGTCGCCCGGGGCCAGCGCCAGGCCGGGCGCGGCGATGTGGATGCCCAGCGTGACCGTGCCCGAACCCAGGCCTGTGAGCGAGAGCGCATCGTCGATCTCGGTGGTCTGCGAGTCGTCGATGGAGAACGCGCGCACGTCGGCCAGGGGCAGTTCGTCGGCAATCACGGGCGCCGTGAGTGCGGGGAAACCGGTGCCGCGCGGGAAGTGATCGAACAGGAAGCGCCGCCAGTGGAACTGATAGGGCGAATCGATGGCGCCCGCGCGCTGCAGCAGGTCCAGCGGTGCGGTCTGCGTGGCGCGCGAGGCTTCGACCACGGCCTTGTATTCGGGCGCGTTCTTGTCGGGCTTGAACAGGATGCGGTAGAGCTGCTCCCGGATCGGCTCCGGGCATTCGCCACGCGCCAGGTCTGCCGACCAGCCGTCGATCTGCGCCTGGATCTGCTTCTTCTTCTCGATGGCGGCGAGCGCCTGCTGGACGATCTCGGCCGGCGCCTTGCGGAAGCGCCCGCGGCCGGCGCGGCGGAAATAGTGCGGCGTCTCGAACAGCCGCAGCAGAGCGGCGGCCTGCTCCACCTGGCCGGCCGATGCGCTGTAGTAGTCGCGAGCGAGGTCGGCAAAGCCGAATTCTTCCTCGGGGGCGAATTCCCAGGCCAGGTCGAGGTCGATCTCGGCGGCCATCGCGCGGGCCTGGGCCAGCAATTCGGCGGGCGCCGGCTTCTCGAAGCGCATCAGGATGTTGGCCGCCTTGACCTTCACGCGCTTGCCGGAATCGAGCTCCACCTGCGCGGACGCCTCGGCTTCGGACAGCACGCGGCCGGCGAGGAACTTGCCGGCTTCTTCGAACAATACAAACATGGGCCGGATTGTCCCATGTGGACTGGACGCCCCCCGATGCGCCGGCGGGTCAGGCCGGCGTGGCCAGGTCGAGAAAGTCGAAGATCCCGTCGATGTGGTCGTCGAAGTCGGACAGCGCGTGGTCACCCGCTTCGAGCAGCTTGATGCGGGCGCCGGGGTAGCGGCCCGTCATTTCGCGCCAGTCGAGCACCTCGTCGCCCTTGGCGATGACGGCGAAGTAGCGCGCGGGGTCGGCGGGCGCGCCGTGGGCCAGCGCGCGCAGCTCATCCACGTAGCGCGGCTCGAAATAGAAGCTTTCGGCGGGGTCGTGCCAGGCGGTCTGCTCGCCGATGTAGCGCGCCAGGTCGCGTGCCGGGTCGACGGCCGGATTGAGCAGCACGGCGCGACAGCCCAGCGTTTCGGCCACGTGGGTCGCATAGAAGCCGCCCAGCGACGAGCCGACCACGGCCATGCGGTCGGCCGGCCAGCCGGCCACGCGCTGCATCACGGCGTCCATGGCCTCGCGCGGCGAGGGCGGCAGCTGCGGGCACCACCAGTGCACCGCCGGGTGGCGGGCCGCGACACGGGCGGCCACCTGGCGGGCCTTGGCCGATTGCGGCGAGGAGCGGAAGCCGTGCAGGTACAGCAGGTGGGTGACGCGGCCGTCCGGGGCGTCGGCATGGGGTGCAATGTCCATCGCTGCATGATGCCATCGGCCGGCTCACGCCGCGGTGGGCGGATAATCGCGGCCCATGTCAGCCGTGATCGATCGCCCGCCGCTCCTGCAACGCGTGTTGCCGGTCTTCCAGGGGTTCGACGGCCCGCTGGCCTTCGCCATTTTCCTGCTGTGCGCGGCCGGTCTCACGGCCATGTACTCCTCGGGGTTCGACCATGGCACCCGGTTCATCGACCACGGCCGCAACATGCTGCTGGCCGGCTTCATCATGTTCGTGGTGGCGCAGGTGCCGCCGCAGCGGCTGATGCAGTTCGCCGTGCCGCTCTACACCGTGGGCGTGCTGCTGCTGATCGCCGTCGAGCTGTTCGGCATCACCCGCAAGGGCGCCACGCGCTGGCTCAACACCGGCGTCATCGTGATCCAGCCCAGCGAAATCCTCAAGATCGCCACGCCGCTCATGCTGGCGTGGTGGTTCCACAAGCGCGAAGGGCAACTGCGCCCCATCGACTTCCTGGCCGGCGGGCTGCTGCTCATGATCCCGGTCGGCCTGATCATGAAACAGCCCGACCTGGGCACGTCGCTTCTGGTGCTGGCGGCCGGGCTGTCGGTGATCTTCTTCGCCGGCCTGTCGTGGAAGCTGGTGCTGCCGCCGGTGATCGTCGGTCTGGTGGGTATTGCGCTGCTGGTGGGGTTCGAGCCGCAGCTGTGCGAGCAGGGCAACCGCTGGCCGGTGCTGCACGCCTACCAGCAGCAGCGCATCTGCACCCTGCTCGATCCGCGCCAGGATCCGCTGGGCAAAGGCTTCCACATCATCCAGGGGATGATCGCCATCGGCTCGGGCGGCGTCTTCGGCAAGGGGTTCATGCAGGGTACGCAGACACACCTGGAGTTCATTCCCGAGCGCACCACCGATTTCATCTTCGCCGCCTACTCCGAGGAATTCGGCCTGGCCGGCAACCTGATCCTGCTGGTGGGCTTCGTCTTCCTGGTGTGCCGCGGACTGATGATCGCGCTGGACGCGCCCATGCTTTTCTCGCGCCTGCTGGCCGGGGCCGTCAGCATGATCTTCTTCACCTATGCCTTCGTGAACATGGGCATGGTCAGCGGCATCCTGCCCGTGGTGGGTGTGCCACTGCCGTTTGTCAGCTATGGCGGCACCGCCATGGTCACGCTGGGGCTGGCGCTGGGGATCCTGATGTCGATCGCCCGATCCCGGCGTCTCATCCAGACCTAGCCCTTTTCCTGCGCGGGGATCGGCGCGGTCCTAGAATCCGCAGATGATTTCCCGCGAACCCACCATCGAGCGCCTGGCCACGGCGCAGAAGCTGCTGCTCACGCCGTTCGGGCTGGACGAATCCCACCTCACGCGCGCGCTGGCCGAGATCCGGGCGCACAAGGTCGACGACGCCGATCTGTACTTCCAGTACACCCGCCACGAGGGCTGGAGCCTGGAAGAAGGCATCGTCAAGACGGGCTCGTTCAGCATCGACCAGGGCGTGGGCGTGCGGGCCGTGAGCGGCGAGAAGACCGCCTTCGCCTATTCCGACGACATCTCCGAGGCCTCGCTGCTCGATGCCGCGCGTACTGTGCGTGCCATCGCTACGGCCGGCAAGTCGGCGCGCGTGAAGACGCCGGCGCGCCGCGTGGCGGGCAGCCGCTCGCTCTACGACGGGCTCGACCCGATTGCCACGCTCGACAGCACGGCCAAGGTCAGGCTGCTCGAACACGTGGAGCAGATGGCCCGTGCGCGCGATCCCCGCGTGGTGCAGGTGATGGCGGGCCTGGCCAGCGAATACGACGTGGTGCTGGTGGCCCGCGCCGATGGCACCCTGGCGGCCGACGTGCGGCCATTGGTGCGGCTGTCGGTCACCGTCATCGCCGAGCAGGGCGGCCGCCGCGAGATGGGCTCGGGCGGCGGGGGCGGGCGCTTCGGCCTCGCGCACTTCGACGAGGCGCTCATCACCGAATACGTGACAGCCGCCGTCACGGCCGCACTGACCAACCTCGACGCGCGCCCCGCGCCGGCCGGCGAAATGACCGTGGTGCTCGGCCCGGGCTGGCCCGGCGTGTTGCTGCACGAGGCCATCGGCCATGGCCTGGAAGGCGACTTCAACCGCAAGGGTTCGTCGGCGTTCTCGGGCCGCATCGGCCAGCGCGTGGCGGCCAAGGGCGTCACCGTGCTCGACGACGGCACGCTGGCTGACCGCCGCGGCTCGCTCAACGTCGACGACGAAGGCAACGCCAGCCAGCGCAACGTGCTGATCGAGGACGGCATCCTCAAGGGCTACATCCAGGATTCGATGAATGCGCGGCTGATGAAAGTGGCGCCCACGGGCAATGGCCGCCGCGAGAGCTACGCGCACGTGCCGATGCCGCGCATGACCAATACCTACATGCTCGGCGGCAAGCAGGACCCGGGCGAGATCGTCGCCAGCATGAAGAAGGGGCTGTACGCCACCAATTTCGGCGGTGGCCAGGTGGACATCACCAGCGGCAAGTTCGTGTTCTCGGCCAGCGAGGCGTTCTGGGTCGAGAACGGCAAGATCCTCTACCCCGTGAAGGGCGCCACCATCGTCGGCAACGGCCCCGATGCGCTCACGCGCGTGACCATGATCGGCAACGACATGCAGCTCGACACCGGTGTGGGCACCTGCGGCAAGGAAGGGCAGAGCGTGCCCGTGGGGGTGGGGCAGCCCACGCTGCGGATCGACGGACTGACCGTCGGCGGGACTGCTTAGCCCTCCCCCAGGCTACCCTCGCTTGCGCGAGGTCCGCCAACCCCCTGCGAGGGGGCAACACCAGCGGCCCGGCAAAGCCGGTTCCGCGGTGTTGCTGATCACTGCTGGATACGTTACTCCTCAGAGGCCAAGAGGCGCCAGTTCGCCGCGTCCCTGGCGGATGAGCTCTGGCTCGCCGCCCGTGCCCATGGGAACGAGATCGACCACGGTGGTGGGCTCGGAGGCACAGGCGCCGGCATCGATTACCGCAGCCAACTCGTGCTCGAAGCGCTCGCGGATCTCGGCCGCGTCGTTGAGCGGATCGGTCTCGCCGGGCGGGATCAGCGTGGTGGCCAGCAAAGGCGCGCCATGCAGGGCGAGCAACTCGTCCAGTACCCGGTGCGCGGGTACGCGCAGGCCGATGGTCTTGCGCTGCGGATGGCTCACGCGGCGCGGCACTTCCTTGGTGGCTTCGAGGATGAAGGTGTAGGGCCCCGGCGTGGCGGCTTTCAGCAGCCGGTACTGCCGGTTGTCCACGCGCGCATAACTCGACAACTCCGCCAGGTCACGGCACAGCAGCGTGAGGTGATGGCGCTCGTCCACGCGGCGGATGCGGCGCAGCGCGTCGACGGCTGCCTTGTCGTCGAGGTGGCAGGCCAGCGCATAGCTCGAATCGGTCGGCAGGGCCACGATGCCGCCCTTGGCCAGAAGCGCTGCGGCCTGCCTGAGCAGGCGCTGCTGCGGGTTCTCGGGGTGGACTTCGAAGTACTGGGCCATCTCTAACTCTCTATCGGCTGCACGGCCAGCTGCGCCGAACGGCGCTGCTGGCGCGCCTCGTGCATCGTCAGCCAGCCGCCGGCCACGCCGCATACGGCGATGAGGGCAATGCCGGCCACGGAATAGCGGTCGGGCAGGTGCGAGAACACCAGCCAGCCGCCCAGCATCGCGAAGGCGATCTGGAAGTACAGGTAAGGCGTGATCCACGAGGCCGGCGCGCTCGTGTAGGCCAGGATCAGCAGGAAGTGGCCCACCGTCGCCATCAGGCCCATCAGCAGCAGGGCCACCCATTCCACCGTCGTGGCCGGCGTGATCCAGACGAAAGGCACCAGCACGCTGGTGAGCAGCAGGCCGATCCAGCCGGTGTAGAGGTGGGTGGTCAGCGGGTTTTCGGTGCGCGCCATGCGGCTGGTCAGCATCTGGAACCAGGAGTTCGAGGCCACCAGGCCCAGCGGCAGCAGCATCGCCCAGCTGAAACCTTCGCCGCCCGGGCGGATGATGACCATCGCGCCCGTGAAGCCGCCAGCCACCAGCACCCACCGCAGCGGCGACACCCGTTCGCCCAGCGAAGTGGCGGCCAGCAGCGTGACCACCAGCGGCACGATCATCACGATGGCGGTGAACTCGCCCACCGGCATGAACTTGAGACTGAAATAGGCGAACACGCTGGTGGCCAGCAGCAGCAGGCCGCGCAGCAACTGGAAGCGCGGGTGCCCCGTGCGAAAGGCGGCGGCCAGACCCTCGCGCGGGATCAGCACGGCCGAGGTGGCGAACGCCTGGAAGGCGTAGCGGAACCACAGGGCCATCATCACGGGAATGGTGAGGCTGGCCACCTTGGTGGCGGTATCCAGCACGGCGAAACTGGCGACGGCGAGCACGGCGAAGACGATGCCCGCCAGCGGGCGTCCGTAGGGCGTCACAGGAAGCGGTCTTCCATCAGTTTCCAAACGGGCGTCAGGCCGCCGGGCAGTGGCGGCAGCCGGCCCAGGTCGGTGTGGCTCTCGTCGGGGCTGTGGAAGTCGCTGCCGCGCGAGGCGGCCAGGCCGAACTCGGTGGCTACCGCGGCGTACTTCACGTATTCCTGCGGGGTGTGGCTGCCGGTAACCACCTCGACACCGCGACCACCATGCGCCTTGAACTCGGTGAACAGCGCGTACTCCTCGTTGGCCGTGAGGTTGTAGCGGCCCGGATGGGCGATGACCGCCATGCCGCCGGCGTCAGTGATCCAGTGCACGGCGTCGCGCAGGCTGGCCC